>JAYVNT010000518.1:0-2922 GCA_043758285.1 Flavobacterium sp. | reverse complement strand
ATTTATAGTAAAATCGCGACGGTTTTGGTCGTCTTCCAGCATTCCATTTTCGACTACTGGATTTCGGCTTTCTTCGGAATAGCTTTCTGTTCGAGCACCAACAAATTCGATGTCTATATCTTTATAGCGCAGCATAGCAGTTCCATAATTTTTGAAAACCTGAACTTTAGGTTTGTTAGGTAATAATTTGGAAACCTTTAAAGCCAAATCAATTCCTGAACCAACGGCAACAATATCAATGTCTTTCTTGAAATCGCGCTGCAAGAAAAAATCGCGAACAAAACCACCAATCACATAACTTTCAAGGTTAAGTTCTTGTGATGCTCGTGCAATTATTTCAAAAATTTTATTGTCTAATGCTTTACTATAATTCATGGTATTTTCTATTTGTCATTTCGACCAAAGGGAGAAATCACATAACTTTATGAGGATTCTCATTTCATTCGGAATGACAATATGATGTTTACTATTTGCGAATAATTTTCACTTGATTGTCCAACGAAAGCTTGATAATTGTTGAAGGTTTATTGCAGATTTTTTCGTGGTGCAAATTTACTACATAGTCGACACCTTTTATAATTTCGGGAGCAATTTCTTTGAAAGATTTTGGTGTAAACATTCCAGATATATTTGCTGAGGTCGAAACCAAAGGTTTCCTCATGCGTTCCATCAGTTTGAAACAAAAAGGTTCTTTCACAATCCGAACGCCAAGTGTTTTGTCATCGGCAATAATATTTGTAGCCACATTTTGTGGGTTATCAAGTATCAAAGTTGTTGGATTCTCAGATAAATCGAGAATTTGCCATGCCGTTTCAGGAATATCTTTAAATACATTGTACATCATTTTTTCGCCATTCATTAGCACAATCATACTTTTGGATTCTTCGCGTTGTTTCAAAGCATAAATCTTTTTCACAGCTTCAGCATTGGTAGCATCGCAGCCAATTCCCCAAACCGTATCTGTTGGATATAAAATAATCCCGCCATTTTGAATGACTTCGTAAGCAGCGTGAACTTCTGAGTTGATATTACTCATAATTTATTTGAATTTGAAATATATTTTTGGTAAAAATACTTTTTTTTTCGATGTCTAAAAACGTCACTTATACTTTTGCTTATAATCCAATTAATTCTTTATGTTTGTATTGTATGAAGTTGTCCATTATTATTTCCACTTATAATTCTGAAGAATGGCTGCACAAAGTGTTGCTTGGGTATACTATCCAAACGGAAAACGACTTTGAAATTGTAATTGCGGATGATGGTTCAACTACTAAAACAAAAGATGTTATAGATTTTTTTAAAGATAAATTTTTACATCCAATACTTCACGTTTGGCAGGAAGATAGTGGCTTTAGAAAATGTAGAATTCTCAACAAAGCTATTATAAAATCCAATTCTGACTATTTGTTGTTTACTGATGGTGATTGCGTTCCTAGAAAAGATTTTGTTGCTAATCATCTTAAAGAAAAGCAAGTTGGATTTTTTCTTTCGGGTGGCTATTTTAAACTTCCTATGACTATTTCAAAAGCAATTTCCGATGACGTTATTTTGAGCCAAAAATGTTTTGAAGTTTCATGGCTTCGAACACAAGGATTGAAACTTAATTTTAAAATATCCAAACTTGTTCATAATCGCTATTTTGCTATGTTTATGAATTGGCTCACACCAACAAAGCGTTCTTGGAACGGACACAATTCATCTGGATTTAAATCAGATATTATAGCAATCAATGGGTTCAACGAATTGTTAGATTATGGTGGTGAAGATAGAGAGATGGGGGAACGTTTATTTAACTATGGATTGCTTTCAAAGCAAATTCGCTACATGGCAATTTGTGTTCATTTAGATCATCCACGAAATTATGTTGATCAAGAAAAGGTATCCTATAATCTTGAAGTTAGGAAATTCAACAAAAAAAATAAAATTACTCGAATAGATTTGGGCATAGATAAACACAAAAAATAAAATGTAATTTTGTAACCTTTCAACTAATTATAAATTAGCGATAGTCATTTCTTAAGGCGTTAGATTTTGACAAAAAAACAACTATTTGAATATGAAAAACATCAGAATAAATGAGTATAAAGTTTTACTCTACAGATTACTTTTATCCTATATATTTTTCACAGTTACCAGAATATTATTTGTATTATTCAATTATGAATTTTTACACATCCAAAGTGGAACTCAATTGTTTTGGTTATGTATCTATGGACTCCGATTTGATACTACTACAATTCTATATTTAAATTCATTGTTTATATTGTTTTCATTGCTCCCAATTAGAAGTATTGTCTCCAAAAAAATTCAAAAATGGATATTTTATATTTATTTTATTTCCAATACTTTAGGAATTGCGTTGAATTTTGTAGATCTAATTTATTTTAGATTTAAAACATCAAGAAGCACAATGAATATATTAGAAAATGTTGAACATGAAACAAATAAATCAAGACTTTTTCTAAGTTTCATCATTGATTATTGGTATGTTTTTCTTTTATTTTTTATAACGATTGCTACCTGGATTTATTTGTATAAAAAAGTAAAACTTACCACAATTCCATTCGATTATAATAGAAGGCGTATTATTTATTCGTTCCTGATTTTTGTGTTAGCAATATTTTTATCAATAGTTGGCATTAGAGGTGATTTTGAAAAAAGTACACGACCGTTGAATATTATTGATGCTAGTAATTATGTGAAAGATTTGAATCAGACTAATGTTATCTTGAATACACCGTTTTGTATAATAAGAACGATTTCAGATACTAGTTTTAAGAAGCTTCATTTTGTTACTGAAACTACCATAAATTCTGAAATTAAACCAGTAAAACAATATCCTTCAAAAGAATTCAAGAAAATGAATGTTGTTATATTCATTATGGAGAGTTTTGGTAGAGAATATTTGGGAGCTTTCAA
>JAYVNT010000517.1:0-2922 GCA_043758285.1 Flavobacterium sp. | reverse complement strand
ATTGACGTTTTGAAAATCGGCGTGTGTTTTTTTTGATTTCATCAATGGCAATGTCTAACGAAATCTTTCTATCAAAATAATCGAATAATTCTCTGTAGCCAACAGTCTGCAATGCATTTAATTGTTTGTTTAGAAACAAGCTTTCAGCTTCTTTTACTAAACCTTCATCAATCATTTTATCTACACGTTGATTAATCCGGTTGTACATTGTTTCTCTTTCGGCTTCTAATCCAATGATGATAGGAGTGAAGCGGCGCTCGTTTTTCTTCTGATTTAAAAACGAAGAATACGGTTTTTTTGTTCCGATACATACTTCTACAAAGCGTTTTATTCGTTGCGGATTTTGCAAGGTTTGAGGGTTTTCTAGTTCTAGTTTTTGATAATACTCACTATCTAATTCTTTCAACTGACTTTGAAGGTAATCAATTCCAAGTTGTTCAAAATCAGCATTAATTTTTTCTCTGACTGAATTGTTAATCTCTGGAAAATCATCAAATCCTTTTAGAATGGCATCGAAATATAAACCTGAACCGCCAACCATGATTTGAATGTTATTTTTCAGAAATAATTCATCCAATTTTGTGATGGCTTCTTTTTCGAAATCTCCAACCGTGTAGGTTTCAAAAATGGATTTGTTTTGGATAAAATGATGATTAGCCGAAGCCAATTCTTCATCACTTGGAACTGCGGTTCCAATTTTCATATCTTTAAAAAACTGGCGACTGTCGCAGGAAATTATATCACAACCAAAATGTTGTGCCAAAGCAATGCTTAAGGAAGTTTTTCCTATCGCTGTCGGACCGATGATTGTGATTAAATAGTTCAAAACTTAACTATTTTGAGCACTTTGTTTTTACGTAAATATCCTTGAATAATTGTTCGTGTATCTCGGTTATTCTGCATAGGGATGATGATGTTTTTCAGGATTTCTATATTATTTATCTGATAGTTTAATTCATAAAAACAATATCCTTTGTAAATTCCGTTTTCAATCAAAACAGCGCTGCGTTCATCAACCGTTCTACCTCTGTCAATAATGACCATATTGTCATTTTCAAACTTCATTTCATGGATGAATTCTTCTACACGGATATTATACAACTCGGGTGTTTCTTTACCTAAACACGCACCGTTGCATTCTTTTATTTTATATTGGAAACAGCCATTTTTAGTTTCGTATAAGCCATTGATTTTTTGACATAAATTATGCTTTTCAGTAATTTTCAGCAATGAATTTTTGCCTTCTTGAATAGAAGTATAGGAAGTGATTTCTTTTTTTCTACCATCTGCTTTTTGAAGTTTCAAAGCTAAATAACCATCCGCATCTTTCTCTTGATACAATGCCCATTGAAAAATACTTTTGCGTTGCGCTCGATTGTATATGGGTTTGTTGATTTTTATTTCTTCGCTTTCTTTTAATAGAGCAATGAGATCGCTTCCCGTTTCTTCATAGGTAACGGCGAAAACTTCTCGTTGAATTTTTTTGCTTTTACCTGCAGTTCCAGTGAAGTGTTGGTTTATTCGTTTCTTGATGTTTCGGCTTTTGCCAATGTATATCAAATCGCCTTTTTCGTTATGAATGTAGTAAATGCCAGTTTTTGTTGGTAAACTTTCTACGATGTCTAATAGTTTTGGGGTTAAACCTGATTTGATTTCGGCTTTTATCAAACTGATTAAAATTTCTTTTTCCGTGTCTTTTGCTAAAATCATTTTGAATAATTTCACCGTTGCTAGTGCGTCTCCGCTTGCGCGATGCCTGTCAGTAACTGCAATTCCGAGTGAACGAACTAGTTTTCCTAAACTGTAAGAAGCTTGTCCTGGAATTAGTTTTTGTGATAATTCAACGGTGCAGAGCGTTGGTCGAATGTAATCATATCCTAATCTGTTGAATTCTGTTCGGAGTATTCTATAATCAAAAGATGCGTTGTGCGCGACAACAATGCAATCTTGGGTAATTTCGATAATGCGTTTGGCTACTTCATAAAATTTTGGCGCTGAGCGTAACATGGCGTTGTTTATCCCTGTTAGTTTTACCACAAAGGCTTGGATGGGTTTTTCGGGATTGACCAAACTGATGAATTGGTCCACGATTTCGTGTCCGTCAAATTTGTAGATGGCAATTTCAGTAATGCCTTCTTCATTAAATTGTCCTCCGGTGGTTTCTATGTCGAGTATGCAGTACAAAATAAGTATTCAGTGATCAGTTTTTAATGTTCAGACTTTGCGAGGCACGAAGCAATCTCATTATCTTGTTCCAAATATACTACTTCCTATTCGAACCATGGTACTTCCGCATTTGATGGCGAGTTTGTAGTCGTTGGACATGCCCATGGAAAGAGTGTTCAGTTGGCAGTGTTCAGTTTTCAGTACTTTGTGTTTATCAAATATAGTTTTCAAGTTTTGGAATTCTTTTTTGATTTGGGATTGGTTATCGGTAAATGTTGCCATTCCCATTAGACCGATGATTTTTATCTTTTGCAGTGATTTGAATTCTTTGGTGTTTAGTAATTCATTAAGTTCTTGTTCGTTCAAACCGAATTTTGCTTCTTCTTCGGCGATGTGTATTTGTAGCAAGCAATCTATTACGCGGTTATGTTTTGCGGCTTGTTTGTTGATTTCTTGTAACAACTTTAAACTATCAACTCCGTGAATTAAGCTCACGTATTGTGCCATGTATTTGACTTTGTTGGTTTGAACGTGTCCAATCATGTGCCATTGGATGTCTTTGGGCATTTGTTCCCATTTTTCGGTCATTTCTTGGATTTTGTTTTCGCCAAAAATGCGTTGACCGGCATTGTATGCTTCCATCAAATCAGCAACGGGTTTGGTTTTAGAGACTGCTACCAAAGTTACGTGGGCTGGAATTATGGATTTAATGTTATTTAAGTTTTCTTGTATTGACATTTTCAATTTTTCAAATTA
>JAYVNT010000516.1:0-2926 GCA_043758285.1 Flavobacterium sp. | reverse complement strand
CCTTACATGAAGGGAGTTATTCTTTGATTATAACTTTACAAAACGGAACACAATATTTAGGCGACTTTAAATTGTGAAAATACATAACTGAGCGGTTGAGTTTTGTCAACCGTTCTCAAATTCAACTATAACAAATAAAAACTTAAAAAGCATGAGTAAAGTTTTGAAAGCGTGGATACGCAAAAATCTTTTGACAGAAGACCCCAACGATTACACGGCGGTAGTTTCAATCAACGGTAGCATTGGCATGAAAGACATTGTGGATGAGTTGGTAAAAGAAGGCATGGAGGTTAAACGTGAAACTGTGATTGACATCCTGACCCGTTTCCACCGAAAAACAGCTGAAATGGTGGTATCGGGTTATAACGTGAATACTGGACTTGTATATATGCGCCCGGTGATTACGGGTGTTTTTTATGATAAAATCTGGAATGCCGAGAAAAATCCAGTGTACGTGGCGATTAATCAGGGAGTAGATTTACGGGCAGCCATAGCCGACACCACTGTAGAGATACTAGCTATACAATCCGACCCATTAGAAATCCTCAGCATGACAGATACAACTACCGGTAAAACAGATGGAACACTTACCAAGGGACGTAATGCCGAACTGAAAGGTTCTTACATTAAGATTGATGGAGAAAGCCCCGATTGTGGTATTACTTTCCGCAATACTACTACTAAAGAAATTACCAAACTGGCTGCGGGAGATATAGTACTAAACGAACCCTCAAGGTTACTCCTGTATGTACCTGCTACATTGGCAGCCGGAGAATATGAATTAACGGTAGCAACTCAATACACGAAAGGAAAATACACGCTGAAAGAACCCCGTTCAGTTACTTTCGATACCCCGATTATTATCTCTTAAAGAAACTCTACCCTGCAACACCACGTTGCAGGGTGCAGCAACAATTAGTTGCAGCAGGGTGCAACCGAGTGCTGTATTAGACTGCAACAAAGTAATGCAAATACATTAGATATTAAAGTAATTCTAAAAAAAATCAAAGTTAAATATCTATTTTGATTGAAACATATTAAAAATTGAAATGCATAATTACTAAAATATGAGAAATAAATATAAGATTAAATTTTTAGCTATTTGCCTGGGATAAAAAACCAAACTGAAATTTATAACAACTGAAAAAGGTGGAACCGATTTACTAATTGTTTCACGCAAATTAACCGACTTCCGCCCACATCCTATAACTTAAAAAAGAAAGGAGGCTCCGAAGGTAAGAAAGATATACCGACTTTTACATCAATATGCAGGAGAAAAATAGTAAAAGCACAAACACTTTTTATCCTTGTATTTGTTAAGCGAAATAATGTGCATTGATTTAGTATTTTTAACTTGAACATCCTCAAAATTTAAATGCAAGGTTGTTCACAAACAAATTATAAAAATGAGAAAATATTTATTTTTTTTGGCAATTTTTTCAATTACATTAACTTCATGTAATAAAAACGAAGAACCACTTCCGATTACATCGGAAGCTGTAATTAGTATGCCTGACTATAAAGTGAGGGATGGATTTTTAATATTTTCAAACAAAGAGTCTTTTGTAAAAACCACCAGATTTATTGGAAACTTATCCGATACCGAAAGGCAGCAATGGGAATCCAAAATAGGATTTCAGTCACAACACAGCATGTTTATGAAACTTGTCGACGAAGAGTTAATCAAAGACAGTCTGAACAGGATTAAATATGCTGGCAAAGACTTGTCGAAAGCTGACAAACGTGATTATCATTCTGAATACTATTACGAAATGCTGGCAAAAGGCGTTATAAAATTATTTGATGAAGGAACGCCCAATGAATATTGGGATTATTCGGTTTACGACCGCAGTTCTACTTCATTCATCAACGAAAATGGATTGTTTGCTATTGGCGACACATTGTATCAAATTATAAACCAGAAGATTAAAAGTATATTGCTGACAAAAGATGCAAAAAAACAAGATTTATTGAGTACCCTTTCAGCAAACAATACAGGTATTCAAAAAATGTCTGCCTATGCTTATCCCCTTTTAGACTGTCCTGGCTTAATATGGGCTGAAAACTGGACCACAAAAGGGTCATGGCCTTCAGTGCAGAGAAGAATAAGAGTGGGCACAGAATTAAGTTTTGTTGAATTTCTAATTTCCACACAGAGAATGGAGTTTAAACATAATTTTTATGCACAATGCCAAAAAACAAATCTCTTTAATAGTTGGATTTATGAGGTCAGAAGTATAACAGTGAATGGAACATGGAAGATACATGCATATAGCAATCCACAGTATTACGAAAGTACAATAACCTATTCAAGTAATGCCAGCGACTTAAAAGGCTGTGTTAATCCTGGAGACGGTAGCCCTGCTCCCTTTGGCAGTGATTTTCTCATATATCCAAATTCATCAAATCAAAATCCTTATCCTCCTGGTGACGACAACAGTAACTATGGTCTATATTGGCAATATAATTCTTTCCAGTGTCGTCCTCAGTATTCTTATTATCATTGGGAAGTGGTTGATAATAATCAATCTATGACGTCTGCAATTAGCTATAATTACTAAAAGTTTCTTTAATTGTCGGTTAAAATGTTTATGCTTTTTAACTGACAATTAATTTGATCATATAATAAACCATCATTCTTCTCGTTCCTTTTACTATCATAAATCATTAGTGTCCACTAAAAAAAATTAAGAGTCAGTTGGTCTGACGGAAGTTCTTTGACATCATTTATTTCTGCATCAAAAAACAATTCACCGATTGCTGAATTGTCTAATAGAGAAATACCCAAAATCTGCAAAACTTCATAAGTTGAACGATTTAAAACAAGGTCTTTTTCTACTATTGCAACCAGGCAATATGTAATGATTGCACAGTATATTTGTATCCGAACAGCATTTTCTGTTGTTCCCCAAAACGACTTTATTTT
>JAYVNT010000515.1:0-9180 GCA_043758285.1 Flavobacterium sp. | reverse complement strand
GGTCGTGATGTATTAAATGACAAAGTTCGTGTATAATCACATATTCTATGCAACCCTTAGGAGCTTTAATCAATTCAGGATTTAATATTATTTTTCCTTTTGGTGTACAACTTCCCCAACGTGTTGGCATGTTTCTTAATGATAAATTATGAGTTATGAATGATGAATTATGAGATAAGTTTTTTGCATTTCTTTTAAGAAAGGATTCAATCATTGGTTTTGCAATTTCGGCAATTTTTTCTGCTGCCTTTTTGTGATACCATTTTTCAATTAACTCTTTTATATTGTTTTTATTACTTGTGTAAACTTCAAAAAATGGACCTTTTAATTTCACAAATTCATTCATCATTTCTAATTTATCATTCATCATTCTTATTCGGTATTGTCTGCCTAGATACAAATGTGTTTCACCGCTTATGTATTTTCGTTGTGGTGTCTTTGGTTGAAAGGAAAGAAAGAAGCTTTGTTGTTTGATTATCCAAGGTGCCTTTTTTCTTATTTTCTCTTTTACTTTTTCCAAGGAAGTGTCTGTCGGTGCTTTTACCAAAACTTCCATTTCAGGAGTTACAGTAATGCCAAGCGATTTTCGGTTTGAATATTCCAAACGAAAATCAATTTTCTTACTGCCAAATTGAATTGCGTCTATCATTATTTATAACGAATTTTTGCAACTTCAATACACTTGTTGGCTATTTCATCCATCTCGCCAAACGAAAGATTGATATTGTATTTGTCTCTAACTTCATCAATTAAATAATCGCCAATTTCAATTTGCAATTTTCCAGTGATGTTTGTTTTGTATTGCCAATCAATAATCGGTTTGCCGTAGTCCAATACTGTATTTATTATCATGTCGTCAATGTTCAATGCTGCTTGTGTTGAAATTTCTCTTCGTACTACATCATCATTTATTTTATCGCCTAATGATTCCAAACTCAAACCATAAAATGCTTTTGCAATATCTCTATCTTTTAATGCTTCTGGAATATCACTGTCGGTGTGCAACAAAACAATATTCATTATTTCCTGCACTTTGTTTAAAAATTGTGCTTCGTTAATTCTTTTGGCTTCATAGTCGGCAATGGTTTCTTTCAGCATCAGCGAAAACTTTTTGTAGAATGCAGGGTCTTCATTCATTTTCTCCGAAATGTGTTTAGATGTTCGGCTTGCAATCTTGTCTGCTTTTGCTGCTTTACCAGTGGTATTCTCTACTTCTTGCTGAAATTTTTCCTTATCAAAAATGTTTACCAACTCTGTAATGGTTTCAACTTTTTCAGTCGTAATATGTGTGTCAATTAGTTTTTGAATTTGTCCAGCATATTGTTTGAAATCAATTTCATCACTATATCTTTCTACTACCGCCAAACGAAGTTTGAGAAACATTGTCAAATCTTCTTTATATCGGGTTATTGTCTTTTCTTCTACTTGATTGTAAAACTGAATTGACGAAAGTGCCAACTTTAAGCCTTTAGCAAATGCCGATAACTTGTCGTAAAACAAAACACGAATGGCTTCATCTTTCAACAATATCTGATAGGCTTCTGCATCTCTTTTGTTTGCTATGGTTTTGAATATGTCCCACAACTCAGAATGTTTCTGTGGTAATTTATTTATTTCTTCACTGATGTTTACCAATGTACCTTCCAAATCGTCAGCATCAAAATCTTCAAATGAAGAATACATCTGCAAAGCATCATCAAGGTTTTCAATTACACCATAATAGTCAATGATATAACCGAATTCTTTATCTGGATAAATACGATTTACCCTTGCAATGGCTTGTAATAGTTTATGACTTTGCAAATTTCGTGTTAGATATAAAACAGTGTTTTTAGGTTCGTCAAAACCTGTAAGCAATTTATCAACTACAATAATTATTTCAGGGTCTTTCTGATTTTTGAAACGGCTGATAATATTTTTCTCATAGCTTTTTGAATTGCCATGTTCATCCATCATTTTTTTCCAAAACCTGTTTTCCTTTTCAGAGGATTTCTCATAAGCACTTTCTTCTCCCTCTCTTTCGTCAATTGATGAAATCAAAACATCGCTTGTAACAATTCCTATTTCATCTAAAAACTCTTTATAGCGAATAGCATTTACTTTTTTGTCGCAAACCAATTGTGCTTTAAATGGTGTGCCTTGCCAGTTATCACGAAAGTGATGGCTAATGTTCCATGCAATAGCATAAATCTTTTGCTCTGCTCCATTCAGTTGATCAGCTCTTGAAAATTTCTTTTTCAAATCTGCTTTTTGATATTCGGTAAGTGGTTCCGAAACCATTCCAAAAAATGTATCAATTGGACTTTCATTCACCTCTTGTTTTGCAAATCTTCCTTCGTATAAAAGTGGAACAACTGCTTTATCTTTCACCGCTTGGTCAACAGTGTAAGCATCAATTACGCCTCCAAATTTTGCTGCGGTGTTTTTGTCTTTTTTGAAAAGCGGTGTTCCCGTCATTGCAATGAAACAAGCATTTGGCAATGTTTTTTGCATTTCAATATTAAAAGTTCCGTGTTGTGTTCTGTGTCCTTCATCTACCAAAACAAAAATGTCTTGGCTTTCTAATGGCTTACTTATTTTTTTCATTGCTGCCACAAACTTGTTAATGATGGTGGTTACCACTGCATCACTCTTGCTTTCCAAGAGTTCAACCAATCTTTGTCCTGTGCTAGCGTTTTCAATTGATTTACCACACTTGCGAAATGTATCGCTGATTTGTCTGTCTAAATCTGTTCTATCGGTAACTAAAATAATTTTAGGATTGCGAATGCTTTTATCCAATGCAATAGCTTGTGCAAGCATTACCATTGTTAATGATTTCCCGCTGCCTTGTGTGTGCCAAATTACACCGCCTTTCCTTCTGCCCCCTTCAATTTCACTAATGCGTTGCATTGATTTTTTAATGGCAAAAAACTGCTGGTATCTGGCAATCTTTTTTTCTCCATTGTCAAACAATACAAAATTAAAAATGATGTCCATTAACCTTTCGGGTCTGCACAAGCCAAATAAATATTCGTCTTGCAGGGTTGGCAGAATGTTCTCGTTTTCTAATGCATCAAAATAATTCCGAACATATTTGAAACGGTCACTGAACAGTTTATTTTTCTGTTCAATTGCAAGCGGTTCATTTTTTAGAATTTGTAAAGCTGTTTTGTATTGTTGTTCTTCTGCATCCGTTGTAAACTTCTCTGTCCACTTTGCCCAAAACTTTTCAGGCGTTGCATTGGTTGCATACGCTACATCCTGTTGAGCAATGCTCATAATTACCTGTGCATACACATACAAGGCTCGAATACCGTCTTCTTGTTGGTTACGCAAGTGCTGACTGATAGCCTGTGCCAAAGGCTCTTTCATATCAGGTCTTTTGCACTCAATTACGCAAAGTGGAATTCCATTTACAAACAATACCAAATCTGGTCTGTAGTGTTCTTTGCTGTTGCTTCGCATTACGCTGTACTCTTCTGTAACATGAAACACATTGTTGTCCATGTTTTTCCAATCAATGTATTGCAGCGTAAAACTTTTTTTATCTCCATCAATGCTTTGCTCCAACGATTTACCTAAAGTTATAAGGTTGTATGCGGCTTCGCTTGCTGCTATGTAGCCCTCGTTCATGGGCAAATCTTTTAAAGCACGAATTCCGTTTTCAATATTTGCATCGCTGATGTAAGTGGTTTTAGTGCTGCTTATTCTTTTTTCTGAATTGATTTCTTTCAAAGCTTTACGCAACACATCTTCTAAAATTACATTGGATGTTTTGTTGCCTCTTGCCTGCAATGCCACGTCAGGCGACAAATATTTGTACCCCAACTTTTGCAGTAACTGCAATGCAGGTATTTGGCTGATATGGTCTTCTTTGAATGATGGTGTTTCCATTTCATTTTACTTTTTAAATACAGAGAATTTGAAACCCGATAAAGAGAATTGTTTAAAATTTATGGGGAATTCCTTTTCCTCCTTCTTCTAATCCTTCTTCTAATTCTTCTTCTAATTCTTCTTCTAATCTATTACCCATTTTGACTCTTTGAAGGTTCCAACATTCTTTATCTTTCCTTGCTTCTTTAAGTCGGAAAGCAAGTTCTTTACCTTGTTCTTCTTCTGTTCTTCATTCATCCAGTCGGGTAGTTTCTTCCATAACAAATCATCAACATCGCCTCTTTCCAAAGTTCCATGTTCTTTAATTGCCTTTACTATTAAATCCAGATAATAAATTTTATCAAAAGCTTTATTCTTTGAATAAGTAGCCTTCTGTCCTGTTTTTTGTGCTACTTTGATTCCAATATAGTAATTGGGCTTTCTACCTTCTATCAGATGCTTTGCTTTGAGTTGTTTTTCTTCTGTTTCGTTCAATGGTTTTTTCTTCTGCAGTTTGTCCAGCACTATTATTTCTTCCAATGTAAGGTCAGGGTCTTGTGCAAGCACTCTTGCATATTTTATATCTAATACTTTTCCGGTGATGGTAACTTTTACTTTTCCACCTGATAAATCATAGTCGGGCATTGGGAAAAATCGATCTCTTTGGAAATTGAAAATTTTGCGGATACCTCCACCTGCTGTATCAACCATTTTAAGATTGAACATGGCGGATGCTAAAAAACGGTTTCGGTAATGCTCTTCAGGAGCATCTTCCATCACTACTTTTTCAACACTACCGGGAATAAAACTTCCAAGGTTAGTAAACACTAGCTGGTCGTCCAACTCCACTAAATTAATTCTTCCATGTTTGGTGTAATCCTGATGGGCAATGCAATTGTTAAGTGCTTCACGAATGGTGTAAGGCTCATATTGATTTACTTCATCGGGAAACAAAGTGCCATCTTTAATATACCTATACTTGATGTTTCGGATTTTTGCATACACCTTGTCCACTGCTAAAATCAATGGACAACCAAAAATTGCATAATCCTTATCATTACCTTTGGCATCTTTAAACAACCAACGCACTTTGGCTTCAGCTGGGTTTATATAGTGTTCTGATTCTTCTTTTCCTAAAAGTATAATGGTAGTTCTTGTAATTTTTCCTTTGATAGAAAGCTTTACCTTGTTTAAAAATGTAATGTCGTTCCAGCTATCAATATCAGTTGCTTTTTCTGGAAACTTGTTTTTGAAATTTGCTCGTGCAACTCTTAATGCTTCCCCATCTAAATCCTCAACTGTTGCACCAGGAACAATAGCTGCACTCCAATCTTCAGTAGTTGCCTGTGCTCTTATCCGCTCTATTTCTTCCAAGTTAAGAGGCACCAATTCTTCATTGTCTCTTCCATAATAGTGACCTTCAAAAGCTATAGGAAAACCTTTGGGTGCAGCTGGAATTTGAAACATTACAACCCGTCCTTCGGGTTCATTTAATTCATGAATTTCGATAAATGAAATACGATTGGTGGTTTTGTTTGCAATTTCGCTTTTAAGACTGTCCAAATCTTTTCGCTGCGGGCGAAATTGACTACCAACAATAGCATGTTTTTTATTCTCTATGCCAAACACCAGCCATGCATAAGGCTTGCCTTTCAGGTTGGCTTCATTACTCAAGGCTGAAAAATATTTACCCAGTTTATTGAAATCATAACCGTTTTTTGCTTCCTTAAACTCAACTATTTCATTCTCTGCTGTTAGATTGCGAAGTGATTGGAGTACGTATTTTAATTCGGTTATTGTCATAGTTCAATAAATTTATTCGTTTCAAATTTCAAATGTTCATTGCCTTGCACATAGCCCAATTGATTGGTAATGAGTTTGGTGTTTCCAATTCTAAATTCGGGGGTGTTGCTGTGGTGATGCCCATATACCCAATAGTTGATGTTAGATGATTCAATCAGTTCAAAAAGTTCTACGGCAAAAGCTTCATTCAGTGCATCGCCTTTGAATTGTGCCGGGTAGTTCATAAAAGTGGGACAGTGATGTGTGAAAACAGCCATCTGTTGTTCTTCGGGTTCACTAATTTCCTTTTGAATAAAAGCCAAACTCTCGGCATGAAGTTCGTTGTATTTTTCTGCCGAAAGGCGAAAGCCCTTGTTTTTAATTTGGTGAAAATCATTCATACTTCTTTCTATATGCCATTGATCACTGGCACTAATTTTACTCCAAAGAGTTGAGAAAATAAGTTTGGTTTTTTCAATAACCACCGAAGTATTGTTCACCAAAAACACATTGCTTCGAATTTTCTCATTCAGCATCCCGCATTTATCTGCAATATCAAAATGGTAATATTCATGATTGCCTGGCAGCCAATAGGTAGTTTCAAAATGATCACTAACATAACTGAAAAAATCTTTGTGCTTGTCCAATAACGCAAAAGGCACAATATCTCCCGCCAACACCAATACCTCAGCCATTGGCTGCAAAGGGTGCTGTTTTAAGAATTCCTTGTTGGCAGGAAATTCTAAGTGAAGGTCGGAGGCATATTGGATTTTGAGAGGCATGCTAAATGTGTTTTTTACTAATGTGGTCTTCTTTGGGTGATCGTGTGTTCATTTACTTTTTCTTTTTGACTTTCAATTTTTTGGCTTCTAATTTTTTCATGGCATTATCCAAATCATCTTCGGCTTGTTCTAATTGCTTTTTTTGCGTTAGGTCTTTATCAAAGTCGCTGATAAAATTTACATCCTGAATTACTCTGAATTTTTCAAATTCCTTTTCAGCTAACTTCAATGCAATTTCATGGCTTATTCTCCCTGCATCTTTCAGCACTTTGTAATCATTGAATTGCAGAAAGCCGTCTAATTTTTCAATCCATTCTTTCATACTCATTGCTATTTTCCGTTTTGCCTGGTTCTCTGCATAATCAAGATACATTACCACAATTCGGTTGAGTTCATCTATCTCTTCCAACTGCAAATAATTTTTTGCAATACTTACATCCGTTTTCATAATTTTTCCGACTGGAGAATTTTTCCATGTGGTTAAACCCATGTTGGGCTTTGTGGCTTTTGCTCTTTCAACAATTATTTCGGCAGCCGTGTGCCCTGTTATTGCCCAATGCAATTTGTTCTGCATCGTTTTGTAAAACACTAAAGTGATTTCTGCCTTCGGGTCGTAATCAATGCTGCATTGTGCATAGATGTCGGTAATCTTTTGGTAGAACCTGCGTTCACTTGCACGAATTTCCCGGATGCGTTCAAGCAGTTCTTCAAAATAATCTTTACCGAATTTTTCACCTTGCTTCAATCGTTCATCATCCATCACAAAACCTTTGATAATAAACTCCTTTAAAGTTTTAGTTGCCCAAATGCGAAATCGTGTTGCTTCGTGCGAGTTTACACGGTAGCCAACAGCAATGATGGCATCCAGATTATAGAACTGTGTATTGTAGTTTTTGCCGTCAGCGGCAGTTATTCGAAAATTTCGAATAACTGAAATCTCCTCCAACTCACCGCTTTTAAAAATCTCTTTCAGGTGATAATTAACCGTATGTGTTTCTACACCAAACAACTCAGCCATTTTCTTTTGCGAAAGCCAGTATGTTTCGTTCTCAAAAAACACATCAATGGTGGCTTTTCCTTCGGGTGTGGTATAGAATATTATTTCAAACTTTTCCATTGTTTAATTTTTTATCATTAATCTTTTCTTCCCAGTCAGCAACTGCTGCATCAACCCCTTCTTCTGCTCCCTCAACTTCTCTGCTTTGGCTTTAAGCAGGCTAATTTCTTTATCTGCCGCTTGCAGCACTTGGGCAATGGCGGTTTGTTCATTTAAAGAGTTAGGAATTATAAATGATAAATTATGAATTATGGTTTTTGTAACACTATATACCGATGTGCCAGTAGCATACTTTCTTAGTTTATTTCTAACCTGTTCTGATGCGAAAAAGTAAGCTGCAAAATCGAGTGAAATTGTTTTTTTATTACCTCTTAATACGAGTGTATGAAGTCCACCAATGGCCTTTTTGCCGTTTAAGTTTTTTACTTCAACAGCAGCACCTACACCTTCATAATCTTCAGAAGCATCAGCCATTACAATGTCGCCATCTTCTAAGTAGTTAATATCTTCAATTACTAGGCTTCCATCAATCAATTGTGGAATATTGGTTTGGGTATTAAAGTCTAAAAACGAACTATCATACTTTGAATGTATATCTCCATAATGGATACAATAAATCGAACCTTCACAATTGCTTTTAAGACCATCTCTTGAAATAGTGTATGATTTAATAAGCTTAAAAACATCACCTATCCGAATGGGCTTCCATTCATCATTCATAACTCCTAATTCATCATTAATTTTTAACCTCATCTTCCCCGTTAGCAAATTTTGCATCAACCATTTTTTGCGTTGTTCTTTTTGGGCAATGAGTTTTTGTGTATTAGCAATTGCTTCATCCCAAGTGCTGAGAACTTTGGCTATGGCTTTTTGTTCGGGGAGTGGTGGGATGGGGATTGGCGTTGAATTACAATTGTCTTTGTTCAAATATGGAACAGCAGTTTTTGTAGCAACTTTTTCAAAATAGTTTCTTTGATTTCTTAAAACATTTAGTAAAAAGATACTATCAACTAATCTGCTTGGTATAAAAGCATGCAATTGTTGATTAATTATTATTTCATTTTTTGTTATTGCAACAATTCCTAAATCACCAACACAAGTCATAATAACAGAATTTTTGGGGATGATTTTGAGTTTATGTTTTTTAGCATATTCAAGAGATACGAATAAATTTGATTTTGAAAACGAAATATCACTGCCACTAATTAAATCTGGAGTTGTAATCCACGGTATTCCATAATTACATAATTCTGGCTTATTTCGATCAGGAACTATAAAATCACATACTTCAGAAACTTCTTTCACCTCCCAATCACTAGGAATATCCCATTTGTCTGCACTATGATTTTTTTGATTCTTGTGATTGCTTTGATTTTTTATTTGAGAATCATGTTCATCATGCAAATCAGATGAATCATGGTTCAGATTATTTTCAGTTTGCATCACTCAATTTTTTAAGGTTATTATTTCCTACCAGCGATTTCAGTTGCTGTATGGCAATGGTATTAAGTTTTTTCAGTCGTTCGCCTTGCGACAGACCCATGCGTATAAATTCGGCATTCATGCTTTCTAGGTTGGCAAGAACCAGCAATTGCTCAATGCTGCTGTAATCCCGAATATTTCCTTCTTTGCTTGGGTTGGTTTTTCGCCATTGCTGTGCGGTAATGCCAAACATGGCCACGTTCAATACATCGGCTTCGTTGG
>JAYVNT010000514.1:0-2946 GCA_043758285.1 Flavobacterium sp. | reverse complement strand
TGATAACCAAGTCTGAATTGTTATATCCTTCTAACTCTTTGTATCTGTTCACGCCACTAAAACCAGCTTTTCGCTGCTCATTTAAAATTGGCGAGGTGTTAAAATAAGCACGATAAACATTGTTGTCTCTTTCGGCAACATCGCTTAATACTTCATCCACTTCATCCATTTTTTTATTTAATATGGCATAACGCAACTTCATCGTTTCAATTTCACGTGCTTGCAATCTGTCTTTTGGAGTTTCTAAATAAGAGGAATTCAATAATGCCACAAAGCATAAAAAGCCAAAAAGAGAAGAAGCGAGTAGAAACAAACCAATAAAACCAAGTTTTTTTGACAGTTTTGGTTTTATTTTGCGGTAAGCCAAACTTTCGGTATCGAAATAATACTTTACTTTTTTCGCCATCTTTTATTTTATACTATTTTTGTGCTTGTTTTAAAAAACAAAGGTTAGACGAACAAATTTAACAAATGTTTCAATCATATTCTAAATTTATTTTTGAGAAAGAAACTTTGCAGACCAAAATAACCGAATTAACACAAACAATGAAATCACAAGACATTCGTAAACAGTTTTTACAATTCTTCGAATCCAAAGGACACTTAATCGTTCCTTCTGCGCCAATCGTTTTAAAAGACGATCCAACCCTCATGTTCAACAACTCGGGAATGGCACAATTCAAAGAATATTTCTTAGGTAATGGAACTCCAAAATGCCCAAGAATAGTCGATACGCAAAAGTGTCTCCGTGTTTCAGGAAAGCATAACGATTTAGAAGATGTAGGTTTTGATACCTATCATCACACCATGTTTGAGATGCTTGGCAATTGGTCTTTTGGAGATTACTTCAAAAAAGAAGCTATCAACTGGGCGTGGGAATTATTGACTGAAGTGTATAAAATTCCTGCAGCCAATTTATACGTTTCTGTTTTTGAAGGAAGTAAAGAAGATAATGTTCCGTTTGATCAAGAAGCTTGGGATATTTGGAAAACATTAATCGATGAAGACCGAATTATTCTTGGAAACAAAAAAGACAATTTCTGGGAAATGGGCGACCAAGGGCCATGTGGTCCATGTTCTGAAATCCATGTTGATATTCGTTCAGCAGAAGAAAAAGCAAAAGTTTCTGGAAAAAGTTTGGTGAATAATGATCATCCGCAGGTTGTGGAAATCTGGAATAATGTATTCATGGAATTCAACCGAAAAGCCGATGGGAGTTTAGAAAAATTACCGGCACAACACGTTGATACCGGAATGGGATTTGAGCGTTTGTGCATGGCATTACAAGGAAAAACTTCGAATTATGACACTGATGTTTTCACACCGCTTATTGAAAAAGTAGAACAAATCACAGGATTGAAATATACTTCAAACGAAGTTAAAGATATTAGCGATGAACAAAACAAAACAAACATAGCCATCCGTGTAATTGTGGATCACGTTCGTGCGGTAGCTTTTGCTATTGCTGACGGACAGCTTCCATCAAATACTGGCGCAGGTTATGTAATTCGTAGAATTTTGCGTCGGGCGATTCGTTATGGATTCACTTTTTTAAATATCAAGGAACCTTTTATAAATAAATTGGTAGCGGTTTTAGCTGACCAAATGGGTGATTTTTTCCCTGAAATCAAATCGCAACAGCAATTGGTTACGAACGTAATTCGTGAAGAAGAAGCTTCATTTTTGAGAACTTTAGACCAAGGTTTACAGTTATTGGATAACGTAGTTGCTAAAACAAAAGGCAATGAAGTTTCAGGTGAAAAAGCATTCGAATTATATGATACGTTCGGTTTCCCAAAAGATTTAACGGCGTTGATTTTGAAAGAAAAAGGAATGTCGTTCAAAGAATCTGAATTTGATGCGTCAATGAAAGCTCAAAAAGATCGTTCACGCGCTGCTTCTGAAGTTTCGACAGAAGATTGGAAAGTTTTAATTCCCGGTAACGTAGAAACATTTGTTGGTTATGACCAAACCGAAAACGAAGTAAAAATCACACGTATCCGTAAAGTTGATTCTAAAAAAGATGGAATTTTATACCAAATCGTTTTAAATAACACGCCATTTTATCCTGAAGGCGGCGGTCAAGTTGGAGACAAAGGAACTATAGTTTCGGCTAACGAAACCATTGATATCATTGACACGAAGAAAGAGAATAACTTGATTTTGCATTTTGCAAAACAACTTCCTGAAAATGTTGAAGCCAGTTTTGTGGCAAAAGTCAACACCGATTTATTGACATCGACTTCAAAAAATCACTCGGCTACTCACTTGATGCATTTGGGGTTGAGAACAATTTTGGGAACTCATGTGGAGCAAAAGGGTTCACTAGTAAATCCAAACCATTTACGTTTTGACTTTTCACATTTTGCTAAAGTAACCGACGAAGAAATCAGAAAGGTTGAAGATTTCGTAAACCAAAGAATTCAAGAGCAATTACAATTGGTAGAATATAGAAATCTGCCAATCAAAGAAGCATTATCAAAAGGAGCTATGGCATTGTTTGGCGAAAAATATGGTGATTCAGTTCGTATGATTGAATTTGGCGATAGCAAAGAACTTTGTGGTGGAATTCACGTGAAAAACACAGGAGAAATATGGCATTTCAAAATTCTTTCTGAAGGTGCAGTGGCAGCTGGAATTCGTCGTATAGAAGCGATTACTGGCGATGCGGTGAAAGATTATTTTACGCAACAAGAAAATAATTTAGAGGCAATCTCAGCAATGTTGAAAAACCCACAGGATACTTTAAAAGCGGTGGTTTCATTACAGGATGATAATGCCAAACTGAAAAGACAAATTGAGCAATTATTAAAAGAAAAAGCAAAAGGCTTAAAAGGCGAATTAGCATCTAAACTACAAGACATTAACGGAATAAAATTCTTGGCAACACAAGTCGATTTAAATCCGGAAGGAGCGAAAGATTTGGCTATGAGTTAGGGACTTTTG
>JAYVNT010000513.1:0-2950 GCA_043758285.1 Flavobacterium sp. | reverse complement strand
TTTATACTTAGCGTAGCCGAAGTACAGTCGAAGGGCTTCTTCATCATCCTCTTGTCACCCTGAGCTTGCCTGCCCCAAACTTGTTTCGGGTTCGAAGGGCTAACAAATCGCAAAAAAAACCCTCTCATCACTGAAAGGGTATCTTTTTTATATTGAAAACTAAAATTACATTTTAAAACGTTTTCTATCATTCTCCGTTAAATATATTTTTCGCAAACGAATAGATTTCGGAGTAACCTCAACATACTCATCTTTCTGAATGTATTCTAACGCTTCTTCCAATGAAAAAATAATTGGTGGAATAATCCGTGCCTTCTCATCATTCCCTGACGAACGAACATTAGACTGTTTCTTCATCTTGGTAACATTGATACTCATATCATCACTACGTGAGTTTTCTCCAATAACCTGACCTTCGTATATTTCATCATTAGGATTAACGAAGAATTTACCACGATCTTGCAATTTATCAATAGAATAAGGAATAGCTTTTCCATTTTCCATAGAGATTAAAGAACCGTTATTACGTCCAGGAATATCACCTTTGAATGGTTCATATCCAATAAAACGGTGCGCCATAATAGCTTCACCAGCGGTAGCCGTCAACAATTGATTTCTTAATCCGATAATACCACGTGACGGAATATTGAATTTAATAATCATACGTTCGCCTTTAGCTTCCATACTCAACATTTCCCCTTTTCGGATAGTAACAAACTCAACCGCTCTACCTGATAAATGTTCCGGTAAGTCGATTGTTAATTCCTCGATTGGCTCACATTTTTTACCATCAATTTCCTTGATAATAACTTGTGGTTGCCCAATTTGAACTTCATAACCTTCTCTTCTCATGGTTTCAATAAGCACCGATAAGTGTAGCACACCACGACCAAAAACCATGAATTTATCAGCAGAATCAGTCTCACCCATTTTCATAGCTAAGTTTTTCTCTAATTCTTTGGTCAATCTATCTCTAATGTGTCTTGATGTTACAAACTTACCTTCTTTACCAAAGAATGGTGAGTCGTTAATGGTAAACAGCATACTCATTGTTGGCTCATCAATAGCAATCGTCTGTAATGCTTCTGGGTTTTCAAAATCTGCTATGGTATCACCAATTTCAAATCCTTCAATACCAATTATAGCACATATATCTCCAGCAATTACACTTTCTACTTTCTTGCGACCAAGACCTTCAAAAGTATGTAATTCCTTTATTCTTGATTTTAATACTTTACCTTCTCTTTTTACTAATGAAATTGGCATTCCTTCTTTTAAAACACCTCTTTCCAAACGACCAATAGCGATACGACCAGTAAATGAAGAAAAATCTAAAGAAGTAATTAACATTTGTGGTGTTCCTTCTGAAACTTTTGGAGCAGGAACATGAGCGATAACCATATCAAGTAATGGTTCAATATTTTCTGTTTGGTTTCTGAAATCATCAGACATCCAATTATGCTTCGCAGAACCATAAACCGTTGGGAAATCCAACTGCCATTCTTCAGCACCCAATTCATACATTAAATCGAAAACTTTTTCATGAACTTCTTCTGGCGTACAGTTTTCTTTATCAACTTTATTAATAACCACACATGGTTTCAAACCCAAATCAATCGCTTTTTGCAATACAAAACGCGTCTGTGGCATTGGCCCTTCAAAAGCATCAACTAAAAGACAAACCCCATCAGCCATGTTTAAAACACGCTCTACTTCTCCACCAAAATCGGCGTGACCTGGCGTATCAATAATATTTATTTTTGTTCCTTTATATACAACAGAAACGTTTTTGGAAGTAATAGTTATTCCTCTTTCGCGCTCTAAATCATTGTTGTCAAGAATTAAATCTCCTGCGTTTTCGTTTTCACGAAATAACTGACAGTGATACATGATTTTGTCAACCAAAGTAGTTTTTCCGTGGTCAACGTGAGCAATAATAGCAATGTTTCTAATAGATTCCATCTGTTTTTTTTAAAGGTGCAAAGGTACACTTTTATTTTAGATAATAAATGGATTACCCACTTGTTTAAGATTTAGTAACAATTATGATAGTGTTTACTACTTTACTATTAAATTTATAATTAAAATTATGAAATTTAATTTTTGATTATGTAAATTTGATTAATGAAAAAAAATTCTAATAAAATTACATTAATTTTTGTACTTATATTAATGTTTATGGCAGTGCTGGGTCATAAATTATTCGTAAATTATTTTTCAGAATTACCACGCGGACTATTACTAAAATATAGCTACACCAAAGATTTACTATTTATTATTTTTTCGGGGCTTGTTTTAAAAATTGTTTTATATCGAAATGAAAAAATAGATAAGTCAGTATTTGAAAAATTGCAACTTACCAATATTAAAATAAAAGAATCTAACGAACGATATGATATTGTAGCAAAAGCTACAAGTGATACTATTTGGGATTGGAAAATGGATGATGATAGTTTAATTTGGAATAAAGGTATTCAAGGTGTTTTTGGTTATAAAAAAGAAGATGTTGGAAAAACTTCAAAATGGTGGTTTGACCGAATTCATCCCGAAGATAGTTTAAAAATGTCTGTGAAACTATATTCTTTTCTAGAAAAAAAGACAGAAAAATGGCAAGATGAATATCGATTTCAATGCGCAGATGGTAGTTATAAATATGTTTTTGACAGGGGTTTTTTGGTAAAAGACTCCGATGGAAAATCTGTTAGAATGATTGGAGCAATTCAAGATGTTACTAAACAAAAAGAAGAAGAACAACGACTTCGATTACTAGAAACAGTAATTACTCAGACCAAAGATGCCATAATGATTACCGATATTGACGTTACAGACAATATTATTCCAAATATAATTTTTGTTAATGCCGCATTTACCGATATGACTGGTTATACAACAGAGGAAGTTATAGGCAAATCAGCATCGCTACTTTTTGGTGAAAAATCTGCTATTTTAG
>JAYVNT010000512.1:0-2957 GCA_043758285.1 Flavobacterium sp. | reverse complement strand
AAAACAACTGTCTTTCGCGAAGTGACCGCTTTTGCAAATGCTTTGTTGTCCGCCCGCATTAGGCAAAGGTGCTGTTAGTGGTTAGTTTTTTTTTTCGTCTAGTACTATTCAAACGTTTCTGTCTTAGCTGACTAGCAGTTATTAATCGCAAACTTTCAAAATACTCAATCACTTTATTTAATTCAACAAAGTCTAATTCAGTAACGTTTAACGTTCCAAAATCTTTATTGGTTAATTGCAAAGAATTGTACTCTCTATCCTTACTTTTATATTCGCTCTTATTTATTTGAGTTTCCGATAGCTTAACAGTATAGGTTTTTGACTTAAATTTAAATTTTTCCATTAAATGAACTGTTAATGTTTTATCAGTGTCTGATATAACTAATTTCAAAACTATTCTAGATGCCAAGGATGTTATCAATAGCACAATTAGTGCCGTTGTTGAATAAAACAAAAATTCATTATAAGAAAGCATCCTTCGACTATGTTGAATTCCGTCTTGAACCGCTTTAGATGCAAAATAATATTTTACAAAGAAAGAACTTTCAAGAGGTATTATAATAAAGAGAAAATACTTTAATAATTTCTTTCTGTCTGTTATTTTAGTATTTATAAATTCCATGCTAACTATTTTCGTGAGTTTCGAAACCTTACCACTAACGTCAGTCTGTGGAAAAACTAAGTTAAGCATTTTTTTATTCGGATACCTGCCAAACTTATTTTTCGTCTATGCGATTCTCAGAGATTTCATTTGATTTTTTTCACAACCTGACGTTTTGCCAACTGGCGTAAGTTTTTTGCTTGTCCAAGTTATGCATTTGAGCGTTAACACGCAAAAAATTACGCCAGTTGGCTGTTATAGGTTGTGAGGCACACAGTATAAGTTTAGCTGTCCCATTAAGTTATCAAACAGTTAACTTACCTTGTCTGAATATACCAATTTTATTAAACTCAATTGCTCTACTAAACGAAGTGTCCCAAATTATGAAGTCACTTGCATTTAGTAAATTTATTATTGATGATTTAATTAATTTTTTGTCCGTTTGAAATGAGCCTTTTCTTGTTAGCGCAATATTTAATATTTCGTCCGAAAAGGATGAGTCAATTGTTATTATAACTAGTTCGATATTCAATTCGTCGCCAGCTCCAAAATAAATCCATTCGCTATCGCCAACTTTGTCCCAGTTTATTTTCTGCTTCATTGTTACGCTTGATTCATATATTAGTCTTGAGTCCAAGTTTATGTCAATTTGATTTTTTTGTCTGCGAGAATGTCCCCGCAGCTTACCTATAACGGTTTCAAGCTAAATACCGTTTGGGATTTGAAACTCTTTCTACCGAAATATTACTAACAAAGATAACTGCTTACTAGACATTTGCAAAGCGAAAATAATTGTCTTTCGCGGGAGCGACCGCTTTTGCAAATGCTTTGTTGTCCGCCCGCATTAGGCAAAGGTGCTGTTATAACTTGTTGCCGCCACTATGTTTTATTTAGTTTAACGGTCATAGGTCTACCCGATATGCTTATTACTTTTACCAATATTACATTCGCTACAAAGTGTCTTTAAATTATTGATTTCAGTAAGACCACCAAGTGAATAAGGCATTATGTGGTCAACGTGAAGTTTAATGTTGTCATTAACACCACGTCCGCAAGCAACGCATTTAAAAGCATCTCGTTTTAATATTTTGTATCATATTCCAATTGGAATATTTCTCTTCGACTTATTTTCTTTTACTTTAGAAGGTAAATTTTCATTTTGTTCTTCCTCTTCTTTTCCTGTGAAAATATAATCTAATTTATTAAAGGAAGGAAGAATTTCTAATTGATAACCTTTGTTTCCTTGGAAATGACCTTTAAGAATAGATATAACGATAAAGTCATTGAGAAATTTTTTAGCCGTTGTATTTACTAATTTTTGTTTAGTTGGGTCGTAAATACCTAATACAATATCATTATTGTCACTTAGGTCGTATTGTAGCTTTTTTAGTAAGTCACAGAAAACAATTTGTTTTTGTCTTCTATGTGCTTGTGCTAAACCATCATTACCTTCATATTGTTCGCTGAATTTTATTTTTTGTGTTAAAAAAATAACATTGTCTCCTTCTTTGGAAGTAGTTAAGTTAACAGAAAATGTCACACCACTATGTTGTCCAAATTTAGTACAACAATAAAATTTAAAATGCCCATTTATATTTTCGTAGAGTTGCAATGAAATTTGCAACTCTCCTGATAGCAAAGGAAAAGTATATTCTTGTTTATTTTTTAGTAAATTAAAGTCCTCATTATTATAATTAATAATGTCCTTAACACCTTTACGTCCTTGTAACACGAAGTTTCCAATAGAAATTTTATTGTCTATTTTTGTTTTGATTAAAAGAGAAGCAAAACTTTCTGCGTCTTTGAAGTATTTACTGTTTTTATTCGCCATGTGTCTACGGAGTTTTGTCTTTGCGGCAATTAGTTATAATGTTTTCGCGCTTTGCAATCGGTTTGATTTGAAACCGTTTCCTGCCGAAATGGTATTAACAAAGATAACTGCTTATTAGACTTTTGCAAAGCGAAAATAATTGTCCCCGCGAAGCGACTGCTTTTGCAAAAGCTATGATGTCTGCCAAACTGTTGCTTAGCATGTGTTAGGGGTAGGTTTTATTTTCCTATTTTGTCAACGTTTTGTTTAATGTATTCTATTAGAAGTCCTGAAATATTTTCTTCATATTCATAGAACTTATTATCTAAGTCGTCCCAAACCTTACCAACACTTTCGTTTAAGTTCTGCATAATTTCTCTTCTAGTTTCGGTGTCTTTTGGAACTGGTGAAACAGGAAAAGCCTTAATAGCTGTGTCAATTAGGTCAGCAGTTTTGTGAGCATTTATTTTTTTATAGGCAGCAAGTATTTCATTTGTATAGTCGCCACTGCTATTAAAAAAGAATTGATCAAATCCACCATTGTTT
>JAYVNT010000511.1:0-2964 GCA_043758285.1 Flavobacterium sp. | reverse complement strand
AACATTCACGAAGCATTGAATTTTCTATAAAATCATTCATCACATGCCATTTCTTTTTGCCGAAATATTGAAACTCTAATTTACCGGAAACGATGTTGTGACGGAATACATATTTGTTTGATAAAAACAATTCTAAACGGTCTATTTGTGTTGGTTTTGGTTTGTCTTCGTCGTCTTCATCTGAAACATCATCTATTGAATAGTTACTTTTTTCTTTAAGTTTATTAGTTGTTTGCTTCTGTTCCGATTTCCCAAACTCGTGGATATTGCCATAGGCACTATTCACAGCTTGTGTTACTTCCTTTTCATCATAACCAAAATCGGTTAAAATATATCCCAGTGCTTGTTGTAATGAAATACCTTTTCGATTTAGGTTACACGCAAGTTGATGCACGAATACGTTCCGACTACCATTCATATATTGCACTTTTCTTTCAGTAAAATTTACGCAATGGTTGTAGATAGCGTCGTAATCTAAAAGCGAAATTGATTGAGTTCCCTCGACTGCGCTCGGGATGACAGTTCGGATTTCTTCGACTGCTTTCCCTTTGGCAAAAGTTGTGGCATTTTCATTTAGGTATAAATTTTCATCCCAAGAATAAAAACATAACCTGGTTAAATCTTTGCCGGATTTGTCAATTTCTAGTTTTAAAATACTCTCGTAATGTGCTTGGACCTTTAGAAACGTTTCTTTGTGTTCCGATTTTGGCGTTCCGATTTTGACTAGAACTTTTAAACCGTTTCCGGATGGGCTGATAAAACAAGCATAGGTAAACTCACTTTGTGCCGCTATGCTCTTTGCATTTTGTAATTCGGTTGTACTTAATTTGTCGATGTCAAGTATGATGAATTTTGAATATTCTATTAAGAAATCCAATTTTCGACCACCAACAAATTTACCCGATGGTGTAAATGCCGGAAGTGATTTTTTGGCTTTGTTGTATGCTTCCTCTTTCTTTTCAGCTAGTGATTTACGCAAGTAAATGATGCCGGGTTTGTACTTTCCAGTTTTAATCTCTTCTAAAATCGTTGCGATTGATTTGTGTTCTACAACCTCGATGAAGTTTTTGAATAGTGTTACCATTTTTTAAAGTTGATAGTTGTTGGTTGCTCTTTGTTGATTCTCGCTAGTGTGAAGTTTGCAATCGCAAACTTCACAAGTACCGTTGCAGCTGCTCATACTATCTGACTTTAAAAGCTTTGTTGTAGTTCTCTTGCATCAATTTCTCTACATCTGATAATTTATAGTAGATTTTGTTTCCGACTTGACTGAATGAAATTTTACCTTCGTCTCTCCAAGTTTGCGCTGTTCTTTTTGAAATTTTCAATAGTAAAAGGAATTCTTGATTGTCTAAAAAAGTTTCTTTTTTTGGGTCTGCCTTTAGACTGATTTGGTTTTGAATTGTGTCTAATTTTGACATTAAATCTGTGAACTGGTCTTTTGTGAAGATAATTGCTTCCATTTTTTAAAGTTTTTAAAAGTTATGGTGCAAATATGGGAAGTGTAAAAAAGTCCAAAAGTCCTGAAATGGTCTTTCGGGACTATTTTGTTTTAGAGCATTTTGTCGATGTCTATTCTTTTATGGGGTTTCGGACGTTTTTCAGTTCTTGAAGGAGTTAGTATTGTTTTGACTGTTTCAGGACTTATTTCTTTTCCATCTTTGTCAACATAAGAATTTACTATAATTGCCACCAAGTCATTTACTGAACCATCAATCATTGATTTACCATCTACAAATAACTCTCTTGTAAACTGATAATACACATCAATAAACTGATTTAGGTTGCAATTGATTTGCATTTTTTTGAATGGCATTTGATTTAGATTTTGTTCTCTTTTGGTTTGTTCTACAGCCGCTTGTAATTTTTGTAACGCATAAATATGCTCAATTTCTTTAGCACATTGTGCATCGTAAAACGGTGTCTTTTGATTGATAAACTCAATGTTGGCTTGTTGGTATTCAAACATCTCTTTAGTTAACAATAGTATTTTTTCATCATCGCTTTCACAATTGACCAATTGCTTTTTGATTTCATAAAACGAAAAATGACGGTCTTCACTTTCGGCATTAATGAACTTTTTAAGTGTTTTTACTATTGGTTCTTTTACGCACGAAGTTTGCAGCTCTGTTCGTTTTTTCTCGATTAAAAAGTACAATTTATTGTATCTACTCATTGCCGTTTTAGAGCTGAAAAAAGCTTCATCGTTGGCTAATAATTTTTCGAGTTTACAAATCCATACTTCCGGGTTCTTCACCAGGTTGAATTGATAATCGATAAATGCAGGAAATTGAGATTGTTTGAGGTCTAATATTTTTGCAATTAAGGCATTGCAATAATTTTGAATGTTGATTTTGTCTTCGACGATTATATCAAATAAAGGATTTTTAGCTTGTGCCTGTGGCACTGCCAATAATTCTACAAACTCTGCGGTTTGCATATTTTGATCCTTTGAATTCAATTGTAATATTGTTTTTTTTGTTATTCATTTGGTATTGAAAGGTAATTAAAAGCGGTTTTAAATTTGTTGCTTTTTAGAATTCCGAGTGTTTAGAACTGGGAATCTTGTATCATTCGTTTAGAATGCTTTAAAAATTACTGATTTTCTCTGATGTAAAATTATACATTAAAAAAAATTCTTGTTAACGGATTTTAAATGAGTTATTAACAACTTTAATTTTCCCTTATTTTATTAGTACTGAAACGAACGAAGGTAAATTTTAGTGTTTTTTACCTTCGTTTTATTTTCGAAGGTAAAAGTTACCCTCGTTGAAGTTTTACAACAAATTAGAAAATATAACTGTCAACTGCTTTATCTAATTCTTCACTGATTATTTTAGCATATATCTGGGTTGTGCTGATATTTGTGTGGTCCATTAATTTAGAAACGTGCTCAATTCTCATTCCATTATTTAACGCATTTGTGGCAAAACTGTGGCGGCTTAAATGGAAAGAAAGTGGGAA
>JAYVNT010000510.1:0-2964 GCA_043758285.1 Flavobacterium sp. | reverse complement strand
AGTATTTGAATAAAGTGAAAAACTCCCAGTAGCTGTGTTATGGTCGGCAGTCGTATTTGAAGTTAGTGCAAAATAGCCATTAGCCGTGTTTCCACTTCCAGTAGTATTTGAATAAAGTGCTTCATGACCATTTGCAATATTTAGAATGCCTGTATTATTACTATAGAGAGCTCGAAAACCATTTGCAATATTTTCGAACCCAGTAGTATTTGAATAGAGAGCCTGAAAACCATTTGCAATATTTAGAACGCTTGTATTGTTGTAGAGAGCTTCACAACCATTTGCAATATTACTCCACCCAGTAGTATTTGAATAAAGAGATTGATATCCAAAAGCAATATTATTAGACCCCGTGGTATTTGAATAAAGAGATTGAAAACCATTGGCTGTATTATCAATACCAGTAGTATTAGAATAAAGTGCATAACTACCACCCGCAATGTTGTGCCAACCAGTAGTATTTTTGTAAAGTGCCAAATACCCATTCGCTGTATTTTCGTACCCAGTAGTATTTGAATAAAGAGCTTGATAACCATTTGCAATATTTAGACCGCTTGTATTATTGTAGAGTGCTTGATAACCATTTGCAATATTACTCGACCCTCTAATATTCGAATAAAGAGATTGATAGCCAGTCGCTATATTATTAGAACCAATAGTGTTTGAATAGAGTGCTTGAAAACCATTAGCTGTATTATCCATACCAGTAGTATTTGAATAGAGTGCATAACTACCACCCGCAATGTTTTGCCAACCAGTAGTATTTTTGTAAAGTGCTTTATACCCATGTGCTAAGTTACGAAATCCTGAAGTGTTTGAATAAAGTGCTTCATAACCATTTGCAATATTTTCAATTCCAGTAGTATTTGAAAAAAGAGAACGATATCCAATAGATAAATTAGTAGTAGATTGATTAATGTTCGGTTTGTCTCCTAATAATCCTTTTGGAGTTATTGTTATTGCTCCATTTGAAGGGCTTTGAATGAATATTTGCGAATAAGAATCAAATGAAAAAAAGTGTAGAACTATTAAAATACCTTTAATTAATGTTTTTTTTGAATCATTACTTCTCATATTGATTGTGTATAGGATATTCTCCATTTTCTCTTTGTTCAGAAAGCTGTTCCCTTTTTATCATAACTATTAAAAACTCCACAAAACATCATATTTTTTTATTCAAATACTAAAAGAATCGTGTGATTTCAGTTATTCACGTATTTTCACGTAATTTTGGGGCTATATTTTACCTAAAATCAGCCACTTTAATTTTGAAATACTTACTCTGTCTCTTCCTCTTTTCTTTCCTATTGCCCAATTGTTCATGGGCGGTTAATCTTATTTGGGCAGATTATCCCGATGGAAGACTTTACAAAATTGATTTATCTAAACAGTCGCTATTCATGGAAACTTCGCCTAATGTTTGGGTTAATCTTGGTAAAGTCTTTTCTATAAATATTAATGAAAATGAATTTCCACCTAACGTTCAAGTGCAAAGTTTGGAAGTTAATTCGGATAGACAGCAAAGGATTTTTTTGATAGACTGCACCAATCAAATCTATCGTTTTAATATCAAAAGTAGAGTATTGGAAAGAATAGATAAAACGTATTACCGTGGGTATAACTGTCTGGCAACTAAGTTTATGAGGAAAGATACGCTATTTAGTTTTGGAGGATATGGCTTTTGGCAAACCATCAACAGTCAATCATTCTTTAAAAAATCTTCGAGTGAATGGGAAAGTTATTCACCGATAAACGATGCCCCCAAGGCAATTAATGATGGTTTTAATGGCTATATTATTCAAAAAGATGTATTTTTCTCTGCCTTCAATACTTTCCATCGTGATTCAGAAAATCAAGGTAAGTCACAATATGATTATGGTGTTTATACCTTTTCATTCAAAACTAAAACTTGGCAAAAAGAAGGAGAAATAAATCCTTCTAATTTTGAAGAATTGGACATTGCCAAGACAAAACCATATACTTTGTGGACAGGAAAATACTTTTTGACTCAGTATTACGATTCTCCGCAAACTAAATTTCACCTTGCCGACCCAATCAATAATAAATTATACCTTTGGACAGATAAGAATAAACTGATTTATAGAAAAATGGGAGACCCTGAACATGAAATTTTTAGGTTCTACTGTTGGCATGATACTGTGTACTGTTACAATCATTTTAGTACTAAAACCTCAGAAGTTCGTAAAATACGGCTTGCTATCAATCAGATAAAATCAGAATCTATTTTAATTGGTGATTTTTATGAAACTGGCAAGAGTTGGAAGATAATTGCAATGTTTTCAATGGGTGGTGTTCTATTAATCATTGGTGGCATTTATGTATTGAAAAGTAGAAAAAAAGATATTAATATTACAGAAAATGTGGCGGTTAGTCCATTCAATTCACAAGAAAGAATTGTTTTAAAGTCATTAATTGAACATTACGAAAACGGTGGTCTTGAAAATCAGGAAATACACAAATTGTTAGAAATAACTCATAAAACCTCTGAAAATCAGCGAAAAATAAAGAATGAATTTATCAAATCACTTAACGCTAAATTAATGGTTGTTAACGGTATAAGCGAAAGCATAATCCGAACGCCCATGGATTTAGATAAACGCTTTTATAAATATGTTTTAACCAAAGAAACAATTGATATTTTGAAAGGAGATTTTTAGTAGTGGAATTAGAAAAAATAAAATTTTTAATAAATTCAGTTAAGATTATATCAAAAAAGGTCGTTGAAACACATTTCAGCGACCTTTTTATAATTTTGAAATTCGTAATTTTTACCAGAAAACTGTATAAAGCACAATTAAGGTGACAAATACAATACCCGCACCGATGGCAAAACCTCGGGTCGTCTTAAACATTGAAGCATCAATCTCTAAGCCTTTCTTTTCATCAGGTAAAGCTAAACCCAAAATAATCATTACCGTTACACAAATTAAGAAAACCCATCCC
>JAYVNT010000509.1:0-2964 GCA_043758285.1 Flavobacterium sp. | reverse complement strand
AGAGTGTTGCCTGTGCGTTGGCACAAGGCAGGCTCTTTTGCAAGGTTGGCTTTTGTGTGTCGGCTTTGTGTGCCTTGCAAATGTGCCTGACTTGGTGCGTTGGCTAATTTTCAAAGTCAAATGTTATTGTTACAGGTCTATCATTTACAATGTTGTCAATTGCCTTATCTAATTTCTCTTTCAACTTTTTTGCAGTCTTGTCCAGTTCATAAATACCTACTTGTTGATTGTATTTAGTGTCTGCCTGTAAAAAATTATCTACGGTGCAATTTCCTGTTTTGTATTTTACTTCTGAATTATGATACAATTTTGCAATTTCATTTTGTTTAGCGTCATTGAAAAGCGGTGTTTCAATTAAATGAAAATAGGAAGGTGCACAATGACCACCTGAACCGCCTACACCAATAAAATCTATCATTCCTTTTGTTCGCCAAAATGCAAGAAAGCAACGAATGAAAATGCTTTCTGTCAAATTGTTGTTCTTGTTTATAATTCTAATTCCGTGATAGTTTGTTGCAACATTTTTAGAATTCTCCACAACAACATAAGTTCTGCCTTTGCCAAAACCTTCACCACCAAAGATTATGTCACCTTGCGAAATTGTTTTTAGTTCGGTCGGCGTTCCAATGTATGTTGATTTATCTACATAGCCATACTGACTAATGTTTGTCGGTAATACTAACTCATAAAATCCTTTGTGATAACTGTCGCTGTCAATCCTTGTTTTAATAAAGTTTTTCTCTAACGAAGTTCCTCTTGACCAGTCAAAACCCCTTGAAAGCAAATCTTTACTGCCATGCTTATAGTTTTTTACAAGATTATTCCACGTTTTAAACTCTTGGTTATACAAACCTGTATCAAATCTTCCTTGTTGTTCTAATTCATTGATATTCGGATACTCAAATTTGAATGAGTTTTTCTTTTGGTTTTCTTTTAGTTCTGTTTCTATCGTTTCTAAAATTTTATGATGCCTTTCTTTTATCAGTATTTCTTTATTAATTATTGATTGAGTTAATAACTCAATATACTTTACCGTTTCTTTGATTTTTTTATTTGGTAATGGAATTTTGCAATCTAAAAATACAGTTTTAGCATGTCGAATAGTAGCACCTTTAGGAACCATGAAGTCAATTTGCTCTCTGAAAATTTGGTGCTTGATGAATGCCAATAAGTAATATTTGTTTTCTGTTATAGGCAATCTATAAATTGCACCCGAAGTCATAATGTTTGGATAATCTTTATCTAAAATGACTACTTCACCGATATTGCTGTCCTTTGAGATTAGCAAATCACCTGCTTTTAGATTCTGTTTGATAAACGCCTTAGGAGTTATTGGTATTGCCGTTTCAGGTGTTATCTCTGGCAAATATGTATGAGGCTGTAAAGCTTTGGTTCTCAAAAAATGGAAAGGTGAATTACCTATGTAATTTATGCTTCCAATTTCATTTCCTAAATCGCCTCTTTTCAAAGGACGGGAAAGAAAATCCCTAACAAATTTGAAATTTTTGTTTGGCATTATTAAATCCATATACTGTGAAGAAGAAAGAGTAAAATTTTTTTCTTCAATAGACTTAAAAGAAATGGATTCAGGTATTTTAATATAGCTGTTATTCATTTCTATTTCTTTTTGATAAATAAATCTTGCAATGATTTTTCTTGCCCTTTGCACCATTCTTTAAAGTGCTGAATTGTTTCTGTAAACTCTTCATCTAATTCTACTCTACCTTCTAAGTCAATGACAGTTTCAAATGTATCATAATTGATTTTATAAATAGGCGAAAAGAATTTTACTCTCTTGCTTGTCTTAACTTCATAGCCTACTTTTTCTATGCCCTTAAAGAAAACTTGATAGTTTTCTGCCTTTAATTTCTTTAGTTCTTTCTCTGATGGTTTGTAGGCAACAATAACAGAAGTATTTACACCTGTTTCTCCGAAAACATTTGCAGGTAAATCAAAGATGGCAACGATTCGCATTTTATCCATAAGCCATTTTCTTGCTAACTTATGTGTGTCTATTGATGCAATTGAATTTGACAAAACAATTCCCATTCGTCCATTTTCTTTTAAAATTCTGTAGGCGTTTTCAAGAAACACTACTCCTAAATCTATTTTCTTTCCTCCGTATAAATTCCACATTTCATAGCACTCAATATCTTCTTTGTCCTTTGCATCTTTGGGTTCAAAGGCTCTGTCTTCACCAAATGGCGGATTCGTTAGAACTACATCAAATTTTTTCAATTTGGTTTGGTCTTTCCAATTGTCCCAATTCCCTGCCTTATGTAACTTAGAATTTAGCTCAACTAAATTATCCCTGTCGTCAAATTTCCAAATGATTGAACCTTTGTCGGGTTTATGTTTTAATCTTGCATTTCCATCACCGTTAAGTAACATATTTAATTGTGCAAGCATTACCATTTGCTCGTCATTGTCTAAGCCATAAATATTATTGTCGTCTAATTTAGATTCAGAGTTTACATAAGAAACAGAAAGGAAGTCTGCAATTCCAGATGTCGGGTCAATAATTTTTTCTTTGCTTCGGGGGTTTACAATTTGAACTAAAAAATCAATGATTGGAATTGGTGTTAAAAATTGCCCTTTCTCTGCCTTAGAAAATTCGCTTGCGAACTTGTGAAATACAATTTGATATAAATCTGTCTTATGAGATTTTACGAAGCTGTAATCCTGAAATTGCTCAACAACTTCGGCAATAATTTTTATATGCTCCTCCCTTTGCCAATTGATTGTTTCAGTGTCAACCCTCTTTTAAATGAATTGATATTCTTGCGATGCTTCGTTATAAAGTTCTCTCATTCTTTCAACGAATGTTTGAATGTTGTCATCAGAAAGATTGATATAATTCCTCTCTTTTTCAGTAACAAAAAATAGTAAGTCTAAGCGCTCTTTCTCCTTGTCCGTTTTATGCCAGTCTAAAAATGAAGCTATTTTAGCACTTCTTTTTTCATC
>JAYVNT010000508.1:0-9235 GCA_043758285.1 Flavobacterium sp. | reverse complement strand
GGGGCTATAGCTGTTGTTGTATAATAGTAATCATAGCCACCAGAAGGAGTAGAAGTAGAAGCTGTCCAAATTACAGTAGCAGATGAATTGGAAAGATTTGTTAAGGTTAGACCTGCTGCAGGAGGATAGCATGTTGGTTGTGCACCGCAAACTACATATCGAGTTCTATTAACTGCTTCAAAAGTAGTACAGTCTCCATTATTTAAATTAGTGTAAAACCTAACTTCTCCTGTAACAGTTGCCGTCCAACTTAAACTACCAATTCCATAAGTAGCGGCAGTAGCACCACCATCGGTGCTAATAGTTATAAGATCTGTAGTTATAGAAGACCCAAAATTATAAGATTGTCCCGTAGTTACAGATACCGTTGAAAATTCACCAGCATAACCGTCAGTAACAATATTGTTTTGAGTAAAACCATCACAGGTAGGTACAAAAGGTACACCAGGATCTGTAGGGGCTGGATATTGACCAATGGTAGCCGTTAAACATTGTGCCGTTACTACGGAATTGAATACTAAAAGCAACAGAATTAAAGTAATTTTTTTCATGATAATTAAAGTTTTGTATTTGCTATAATTTATTAAAAAAGTCCCGATTTTACGGGACTTTTGTTGGATAACATAGTATAACTAGTTTACCATTATTTTTTGAGTAAAACGTTGGTTATCATCGGATACAATTTCTACAATATATACTCCAGCATTTTTGATAGGATTTATAGCTACATCATTTAAACTTTCGTTTAACGATATCTTTTTAGTATCAATAGTTCTTCCTTGAATGTCGTAAATGTTTAAAGTTACTTTGTCAAGCTGTTTACTAGACTTAATATTTAAAATTCCATTCTGCGCATCGTTACTAGTAATAGTAAAAGCTTCTCTTGTAAATGAAGTGTTTCCTAATACTAATGCATTCCATGATTTAGAAACACTAACAACACCAACCCAACCCGTCGGGGTATTAGTTGAACCTTGACGGAAAGCTAATCTATCAATATTTCCGGATTGATCTGTACCCGCTGAAGTTGTCAGGGTAGGGGTTGCTGGTTCCCCACTTGCAAATGCTGGATCAACGAATAAACTTAAAATATCATCATTAGTTCCAGCAAATTGAGAATATTTAAGTACAATTAAATGGTCTTGATTATTGTTAAATAGTGCACTACTATATATGGTAGCATTGCCTCCTTTAGCAAAGCCAACTGAAAATGTACCACCTCCTGCATCTTTTACATATAATCTAAAAGATGTATTAAATGCGCTACCGCTACAAACTCTAAAAAAATCATTTGGTGAGGTAACTGTACTAGTTACATTTAATATAAATGCCACATATATGTCACCAGTTGTTACAGCAGGAAATAAGGTGCCACATCCATCAGTACCTGATAATAATTGAAACGATTTAGTAGAAGTCCCATAGTTTAAATAATTTACACTTTGACTTAATACATTAGCGTTACTACATATTGCTCCCGAACAAGCCCCTAAACCTCCGTTGGAAGAATTGTTCGTCCAAGTCCCTTGACCGTTTAATTGAACTCCAGTATTATATGCGCTGAGGTCGTCTTTAAAAATATTTTGCGCAAAAGATGCGGCTGTAATTAAAGTAAAAATAGAAAGTAAAATTGTTTTCATTGTGTAATTGTGTTTAGTTTATAGTTATTTTTTGCACTTGTTTTTTGCCTGAGTTTTCAATAAGTTCTACTACATATACTCCTGTTGATGTTATTGGATTTATACTAATGTCATTAGTAGTAGTGTTTAACGAAATACTTTGTTTTTCTATTAACGCACCGGTAATGGTATAAATGTTCATAGTTGCATCAGCAATGTCTCGGTCGGTAGTAATGGAGATAGAACCTTTTTTTACATTATTACCGAGTATGATTAAGGGTTTGTTTTTAAATTGGTCAACGGCAAGAGGAACAAAGCCCAATCCAAACCAATCTTTAGAAGCACTAACCAAACCTGCAAAACCAGTTGGCATGGTTCCAACGTTGTTAAAGTTTAAACGAAACGCAAAACGGTCTATATTGTCACTTTGATCAGTACCTGTATTAGTTGATGCAGTTGGAGAAGCTGGTTCACCAGCGGCATAATCAGGATTTGCATAAAGGTTTAAAACATCATCGGCTACATCTGCCAAATGAGAATATTTTAAAACAACCAAGTTATCTATACCATAGCTATAAATATCATTAGTAAAAACATAAGGACTGTTAGACGGTCCTTTTTTAATTCCTATTTTAAAACCAGCACCTGAGCCATTATCCACAACAATCATTCGAAAGCAAACAAAAGGAGTATCTCCGTTTACTACTCTAAAAAAATCAACACCTGTTGCTAAATCTGGTGCTGTGGCAACATTTAAAACCATGCTAACATACAAATCGCCATCGGTTACTACAGGACTAATTGGATGTCCAATTCCGTCTAATTGTCCTGCAACTTCTAATGTTACACTTGATGTTCCATAGTTTAAATAGCTCACATTATTTGACAACAAATTAGCACTAAAGCAGGTTTGACCAGAAGTTATAGGTACACAACCTCCTAAACCATATCCGCCATTTGCGGGGTCATTAATATGAGACCATAACCCTTGGCCATGAAGAGGTGTTCCTACAGTTAACGACATAAAATCGTCTTTAAAAATATTTTGACTCTGAGCTGTAATAACAATAAAGAGGGCAATAAATAGTAGTGGTTTTTTCATAGTTTTATTATGTGTCACAAAGGTAATTTTATTTTTTATACTTTAAGAATTGTTTAGTTCTTTTTGATTAGTTGAATAGTCTACTTTTGCATAAATTTTCAGAAAAGTGACTTTATCGCAATACACAAAAGAGTTCTCTTATAACTTACAATTAGCGTATCCAGTTATTATCGGCATGCTTGGGCATACTTTAATAGGTATTGTCGATAATATTATGGTGGGTAAATTAGGCAGTACAGAACTCGCAGCCGTTTCTTTGGGCAACAGTTTAATTTTTATTGCGATGTCTTTGGGAATAGGATTTTCGACTGCTATTACGCCAATTGTTGCCGAAGCTGATGCTGAAAATGATATAATTAAAATCCGTTCTGCTTTCCACAATGGATTGTTTTTATGTGTTATTTTAGGATTTGCACTTTTCGGTTTAGTAGTTTTGGCTAAGCCAATAATGGAATTGTTGCACCAACCTAAAGAAGTTATTGCCTTGGCAAAACCTTATTTAGATTGGGTAGCTTTCTCCTTAGTTCCACTGATTATTTATCAAGGATACAAGCAGTTTGCTGATGGATTGTCAATGACTAAAGTTTCGATGTATGCAATTGTTATGGCAAACATTGTTCATGTCATTATTAATTATTGTTTGATTTATGGTGTTTGGATTTTTCCAAAAATGGGAATTCTTGGTGCAGGTTTAGGAACCGTGATTTCAAGAATAGCCATGGTTACTTTTATGCATATCATATTATCACGAAAAGAACAACTCAAACAATACTTTCATGAGTTTAGTTTTGACGAAATCAAAAAAGAAACGATTAACAAAATTATAAACCTTGGGTTTCCATCGGCTATGCAAATGTTGTTTGAAGTAGTGTTGTTCACAGCAGGAATTTGGCTTTGTGGCAACATTGGAAAGACCAGCCAAGCGGCAAATCAAATTGCGCTGAGTTTGGCTTCCATGACGTTTATGGTTGCCATGGGTTTGAGCGTTGCCTCCATGATTAGAGTAAGTAATCAAAAGGGATTGAAAGATTATAAACAATTAATAATTGTAGCACGCTCCATCTTTTTATTAGCAATACTTCTTGAAATTGTCTTTGCTTTATTGTTTGTAGCATTGCATCAAATTTTGCCTTATTTATTTCTCAACATGGATAATCAAGAACAACTTTTAGACAATCAAGAAGTGATTGCTATTGCGGCTAAATTACTTTTGGTGGCAGCTGTTTTCCAAATATCTGATGGAATTCAAGTCGTTGTTTTAGGTGCCTTGCGCGGTTTGCAAGATGTAAAAATACCGATGTATATTACCTTCGTTGCGTATTGGATTATAGGTTTTCCAATATCCTTTTACCTTGGCGAATATACTTCGCTTAAAGCCGTTGGTGTTTGGATTGGACTTTTGGCGGGCTTAACTGCAGCAGCACTTTTTCTCTACATCCGATTTCATTATTTGACAAAAAAGTTAGTTAGCCAAAATACTTAACAACAATTTGTAACTTACAATAGAGTGTTGCGTATAATCATCGTATAATTTAAAATTTATAAAATGATACTTTCAATTATTATTGGTGTTATCTTGATTGTCTTGAGCGTTTCGCTTAAACAAAGCGTAAGTCCGCTTACCAAATTTGCCAACCTTTTCAGAATTTTTGGTTTTGTTGTAATTCTTATCGGTTTATTATCTTCTGTTTTCAAACAAATTGATGCAGGTAAAGTGGGCGTAAAATCACTTTACGGAAATGTACAACTTGATGTGTTAGAAAGCGGTTTGCATGTTGTAAATCCATTGTTGGACATTACGGTTTTTGATGTTCAAACCCAAAACTACACCATGTCAGCCATTCATAATGAAGGTGCGCAAGAAGGCGACGATGCTATCAGAGTGTTGTCAAATGATGGTCTAGAGGTTGTAATAGACTTAACTGTTTTGTATAGAGTATTACCAACAGAGGCACCAAAAATACTCAAAGGAATTGGAGAAAACTATACCGATAAAATTGTGCGTCCGGTAACGAGAACACGTATTCGAGACAACGCAGTTTATTATGATGCTGTGGCTTTATATTCTACCAAAAGAAATGAATTCCAACAACGTATTTTCAAATCAATTGAAGACGATTTCAAGAAAAGAGGATTGGTTCTGGAACAACTATTGATTAGAAATATCAATCTTCCAAAATCAGTTAAGGAATCCATCGAAAGTAAAATTAACGCCGAACAAGATGCACAAAAGATGCAATTCGTGTTGCAAAAAGAAAAGCAAGAGGCAGAACGTAAACGTGTAGAAGCACAAGGTATTGCCGATTATCAACGAATTATCTCGTCTGGTTTGACCGATAAACAATTGCAATACGAACAAATCAAAGCGCAAAAAGAAATCGCTACTTCCGCCAATGCCAAAGTTATCTTTATGGGCAAAGGAAGCGCGCCAGTTATTTTGTCTGATAAGTAAAACTAATTTTAGATATTAGATTTCAAATATTAAATATCAATATGCGAAATCTAATATTTAATATCTAATATCTAATATTTTTACAAATGGAATTACCAAAATTTTTACTAGCCGACAACTCCGATTTGCCTGAAGACGATATTTTTGTTATTCATCTGGACTTTCCTCGTTTTATAATCAATCTGAAAGATGATGAGGTGGAATTTCTAGAAGATTTAGAAGGCGAAGATGAAACCGAATTAGAAAGCGAAATGGAACATCTTATCACCCTAGCAGGCGAGTTCTACGACAGAGAGATGGAACGTTACGGCGAATGATGTTCAGTAACATTAGGCAGTGATGAAATCCCATTTGCTATAGTCCCTTTTCCTATTAAATTTTTTTCTTAATTTTCTTTTTTATTAAAAACTACTTTTTTAAATTTGTGTTTCTATCTTATTGTTTAATTAATTAATACTTAGTTACTATGAATTTAAAATCTCGAGTAGACAGGAGTTTTTTGAAAGACACTCCTGCAAAAAAAGCAGATTTAGGCATTCAAGTATGTGATGCTATTGAGGCACACGCTGCCACTTATCCTAACTTGCCTGTTTCGGCTGCTGATTTAAGAAAAACAACCAACAAACTTGCCGACCTTAATGTGATTGCTGCTGGCGGCGACCATCTTAGCATTGTGCAACGCAATGCCGTGGAGAAAGAATGGAACAATGAATTTTCGTTAACAGCTGATTATGTCACGTTTTTGGCTAATGGCAACGAATTAATTATTACTAACGCTGGATTTAAAACTACTAAAACGGTAAGTGTTACTACAGTACCGCCGGCACAAGTAGTGGGAATTATTGCAACATCAACCAGCAAAACTAACTTGCATGTAGAATGGACGTTGCAAAGAGGCAGTAGCTATATCTGCTTGTTGCTCAAAAAAGGTTTTGGTGCAGATGTATCGTTAGTCAACGGACAAGTTACTATTGGAACGCCTGAAAATCTCGTGGCATTTAAAAGCGACACGCACAACAAGGTAGATTTTCAAGGGTTAACGTCACTCACCGAAGTTGATATTGTGGTTTATGCCGTTAACGTTAAAGGAGCAGGGGTACTATCGTTACCCGTTACCGCTACTATTTTATAACAACCCGTTCTTAACTATTAACATAAGAGGCACGTTGTAAAACGTGCCTTTTTTATATATAACCAACCTTGGTGCGGTATACAACCAACCTTGGTGTAGTATGCAACCAACCTTGGTGTAGTATATAACCAACCTTGGTGTAGTATATAACCAACCTTGGTGCGGTATATAACCAACCTTGGTGTGGTATACAACCAACCTTGGTGTGGTATGTAACCGCAGAGTTGTTATAAAACACTACTTGTTTTTAAAACACGTATGGGCTGTAGCGGTTAGTGGATGAAATGTTATTTAGATGTTTTGTGGTAATAATATATTATATTTGAAAAGTATTAAAAGCAAAAAACATTTACTTATTGTTTTGTATAGGAATAAAAGTAGTTAAAATCATTTGCATAGAAGTTATTCATTAGTAATGTTTACATTTAATCGAGAGTATAATACAATTCAAAAAATGGATAAAACTTTATTATATTTTTTTATATTTTTCGTTTCTTTAAATTCTTATAGCCAAATAAAAGACACTATAAGATTAGAAGAAGTAAAAGTATTCATTACAAATAAAAAGGTAAAACATCTTAAAACAAAGGGGAGAACTTCTTCATTGGCAGGAAATCCTATTAAAAGTTTAATAAGCAAAATTGATGAAATCCCATCTGGAAAGTTGTCTTCAATAAAATTTTTCTTTAACAGTAGCGTAATATTTTTTTTAAAAGACATTGATAAAGAAGGTTATAAAGATGTCGAAATGGGGCTTTTAATTTATGAAGTTAAAGATGATGGAACTCCTGGTGAATTGGTAACAGACAAAGTAATTAGATTTACATTACGTTCAAATCATTATGGTTTTATTGAACTTGATTTAAAACCTTTATATCTTAACACATCCAAAACAATGTTTTTTGGGATAGAACTACTGAATAAACAATCAGATAAAGATTTTAAGATAATGACTAATTGTAATGACAAAAATTCAAAGCTTCTGTACTTAAAAACATGGAATTCGAAAGATTGGTTTTCTTCAGATATTCCATACGGAATAAAAATGGATTTAGGAATAATAATAGCAGATTAGTGTCTTGTCTTAAATTAGGTTTACACTAAAAGTGAAAAACTCATACCTAACAAAGCAACTTAATTATGAGCTGTTGCCTAGTTGTTTTGTTAAAGATTTTAACACTATATCTTTTAATTCTTAAATTAAATCGCTACTTTAGCCATAAACTTTAAACAGCGCATGATGAAAACCAAACTACACCAATACCTTGCCCTAGTTGCTTTATTACTCTATTCTTTTGCTGCCAAAGCACAACAAGCTATTGACGCTTCGGGTCAAAACGCTACCGGTACGGGCGGTTCAGTGAGCTATTCCGTTGGACAAATTGTGTACACTACCAATTCAGGTACTAATGGTACGGTAGCGCAAGGCGTGCAACAACCTTATGAAATATCAGTGGTCTTAGGTATTAATCATCCAGAAATAAACCTTGTAATGACCGTTTCGCCTAATCCAACAACCAATTTTGTAACGCTTAAGGTGGCTGATTACCAGTTTGACACCTTAACCTATCAATTGTTTGATGAAACCGGACGACAGCTGCAATCAGGACAAACTGCTACTACAGAAACTCAAATTACTATAGGTGATTTGCCTTCGGCTATCTATTTCCTCAAAATAGCTGACAAGAATACCACATTAAAAACATTCAAAATACTAAAAAACTAATCTTATGAAACCAACGTTACACACCTATACTAGAATTGTTTTAGTACTGCTGTTTTGCTTTACAACAACAACATTTTTTGGACAAGCACCGCAAAAGATGAGTTATCAAGCAGTAATCAGAGATGCGAGTAATGTGCTCGTTACTTCTACAGCAGTAGGGATGCAAATTAGTATTTTGCAAGGCACATCTACAGGTTCGTCGGTTTATGTAGAAAAACAAGTTCCAACCACAAACACAAACGGATTGGTAAGTCTTGAAATAGGCACAGGAGCTGTTGTTTCAGGAAATTTTGCAACCATTAATTGGGCGGCAGGCCCTTATTTTATCAAGACCGAAACCGACCCGACGGGAGGAACAAGTTATACCATTACAGGAACATCGCAACTAAGTAGCGTTCCTTATGCTTTATATGCAGCCAGCGGAACTCCGGGTCCTGCAGGTGTCATCGCGCCAGGAAGTGCAGTAGGAAACACTACGTATTGGGATGGTTCGCAATGGGTAACCAATAGTAACTTTGTATACAACAATGGCGCAGCTGTAGGGATTAATAATAGTACTCCTGATGCATCAGCAATTTTAGATGTAACTTCAACTACCAAGGGATTATTGCCACCAAGAATGACTACTGCGCAACGCAATGCCATTGCACCGCCAGCGCAAGGATTAATTATCTTTAATATCTCTACAAAATGTTTTGAAGTTTGGAGTGGCGCCTCTTGGATTAGTATGTGTGAAGGTGCCTGTATTCCAGCGCCATCAGTTGCTAGTGCAGGTATGGATGTAAACAGTACAACATTAAATTATACATTACAAGGTAATAATCCAACTGTAGGAGTAGGCACTTGGACGATACAATCTGGTGTAGGAGGAAGTTTGTCGAGTACTAGTAATCCAAATGCAGTTCTTACAGGAGTTTTTGGTAATAGTTATACTTTACAATGGACTATCAGTAATAGTTGTGGGTCATCTTCCGATTTAGTTGTGATTAATTTTGGTTGTCCACCGGGATATTTAAACTGTAATGGGTTATCCTCAGACGGATGTGAAGTGAATACAAATACTTCGGCATCCAATTGTGGCGCATGTGGTAACGTTTGTGTTTTTCCAAATGCTGTGGCAGGTTGTTCGGGTGGAAATTGCGTTATTGTTAGTTGCAATACGGGCTATTCAAATTGTGATGGAAATAATGCAAATGGTTGTGAA
>JAYVNT010000507.1:0-9256 GCA_043758285.1 Flavobacterium sp. | reverse complement strand
AAGATCACGACTCTTGGTTTGAGCGCAACGATGCCTTTTTTATTTTTTATGCTGTGGTAAGCATTGGTTGCTTCTTACTTTGGCAAAAAGGTATTTTCGATTTAGGAATTGCCGTAGGACTTGGAATTTTTGCCTACGGAGTTGCTTATTTTGTTGTACATGACATTTTTATACACCAACGATTTAAATTATTCAGAAACGCTAATAATTTATATGCAAAAGGGGTTAGACGAGCACACAAAATGCACCACAAACATTTAGGAAAAGGACAAGGCGAATGTTTTGGGATGCTTTTTGTCCCGCTTAAATACTTCAAAAAATAAAAAAATGCTTCTCAAAATTGAGAAGCATTTTTTATTAACAACTAACCAAACTTTTATTTTTTTATCAATGCTTGCAATGGTTTCAGTTGCTCCATATTAATATTGGAACTTTTCAGTAATGAAATCATGTTGATGATATTATTTGGATTCATATCCTTGCCAAGAATTCGAACTACTCCAAAACCATTTTCTTTCTTTTTAGCAAAAAGAATAAACTCATTGATATGATTCTCATCGCCAACAAAACTTACCGAAGCGCCATCTTTTCCCGAACCGACCTTTATCAACTCTTGATAGTCTTTTCCTTTTAAAATTTGTGTTACTTTTTGACTTTCAATTTCATATTCTTTTTGATTGGTTTTATCCAATTTGAAAGCCAAAACATTCATTTTATCAAATGATGCTAATGCCGTTTTTTGTTCGGAAGTGAGTTTTGTCTTCTCCAAATTCAAAATACTAGAAGATAAGTCTAAAGCAATAAAACTTTTCTTTTCTGAGTTGTCAACAAAATATTTTTGTAGCGTTGGTTCACTATTACAACTTGAGAGCAATAAAGAAATCAATATGGCGAGGTAAAATGCAAGTCTCATATTGCTTATTTTTTACCTTTAGACCCTTTTGACGCCTTTTTCAATTCATCACCACCAGGCAAATTCATTTTATCGGTCAAAACTGAAAGTTCATTCAAATCAAAATCGCCAATCAACGACATTAAAACGGTATCTTCTTTTCCTGAACCTTCTACAAACATCATTAACTCTTTGATTTGCGTATCAGTAGCACCTGATTTTACATAAATCTTTACGCTTTTACCTTTATCGTTAATTTTCATTAACTCTTCCAACGAAGATGATTTGATGTATTTATCTGAAACTGCTTTCATCTCGTCAGCTTTCTTGTCGCTTTGCGTAACAAAAACTCTCAAATTATCTAACTTTTTTATCAAGTTGACATATTGTTGCGACTCTTTGTCTTTCACTTCCATTTTGCTCAAAAGCGCAAACATTTTTTTGTTAACTACTACCGATGTTATTCCTTCTTGGTCTTCAAACTTGTCAAAGATACTTTGTGCAAAAAAAGTGTTTACACTTAAAACTAATACTAAACTTAAAATTATTTTTCTCATGATTTCTGATTGTTTATTTTTTAAAAATTCTGTTTTTTGATTGTTCATATTCATTTAGATACTGCATACTTCCGATGCCTTTATTTACATGTTCCGAAATCATAGCCAACGCTTTTTGCGTTTCTCTAAACGCTACTTCGGGGTCGTCATAGGTTCCCAAATCGTTTGCTTTTGGTTGATTATATTGATGAAATGTAAACAAACTCACACCAAGTAAAACGACCACAGAAGCGGCAACCGATAACCAAACTACGCTTTTGCGTTTCTTAGTGTTTAATGGAATCGTTGCGGTAAACTGTTCTTGTTTTGCTTGAACGGCATAACCAAATAATGGTTTGTATTGTTCTAGAGGCGGAGCAACATCTGACGAAGCAAAGTAATCTTTCAATTCCTTTTCTTCTGCAATACTGGTTTCTGCCTCGAAGTACTTTTCTAATAATTTTTCTATTCTATCCAATACCATAATGATGTGTTTTTATCATTTTTTCTCTTATCGTTTTTCGTGCTCTTGACAATGCCGTGCGAATGGCTTGCTCATTCATTTCTAAAACCTTGCCTATTTCCTCAAACTCCATTTCTTCAATGTCTCTCATTTGAACAATCAACTTTTGTTGTTCGGGCAGGTTGTTCATTATTTTTTCAACCCAATTCCAAGTGTCACTGTCTTCCACTTTTTGCTGCAAACTTGCTTCTCTGTCGGTGAAATTATTATGAACAATTTTCATGTTGCTCGCTCGTTTGGATTTCAATTGGTCCAAACAATAATTTTTGGTCATGGTCATCGCAAATGCTTCTACACTTTTGTAATCGTCCAAACTTTCATTTCTATTCCACAATTTTACCAAAACTTCCTGAGTGGCATCTTCGGCTTCTTCGGTGCTAACGAGTAATCGTTTCGCAACTCTGAAGAGTTTATCCTTAAATGGATTTACCAATTGCATAAACTCATTTTGGTTCATTGAAACTAATTTGGTTGTTGGTTATAAAGTCAAGACGACACACATTTTTATTTGTTACATACAAAATGCTATTATTAATCTAAACTATGTAAATTTACGTTTATAAAAAGAAATACCGCTATGAAAAAAATTGCTATATCCTCGTTACTATTATTCTTGTTTATCATCCCTTTTGGATGTACAGATATGGATGATAATGCTGTTCCGAGTAGTTTAAAAATAAAAGACTTTGTTTGGAAAGGCATGAATTTATACTATCTCTGGCAAGCCGATGTCCCTGATTTGGCGGATACTCGATTTGCTAATCAATCGCAATTGAATACTTTTCTGGAGCCATTTGCTTCACCAACTGATTTGTTCAACTCGCTTCGTGTGCCTTCACCAACAGACCGTTTTAGTGTGATTTTTAGTGACTATACTGTTTTGGAAGGCCTACTTTCGGGAAATACTTTAAACAACGGAATGGATTATGGTTTAAAATATACCGATGCTACCCATACTTCCGTATTTGGTTGGGTTCGTTATATTCTTCCAAATTCAGATGCAGCTACCAAAAACGTTCAACGTGGTGCTATTTTTTATGCCATTAATGGAACGCCTTTAAATAATGATAACTACAGAACGCTATTAGCCGGTGATACTTATACGGTCAATTTTGCAGATTACAGCACTAGCAGCACGGGTGTTGTTAGCATCACACCAAATGGGCAATCAGTAAGTTTAACCAAAACCGCTTTGGCTGAAAATCCAATATTTATAAATTCAGTTATCACCCAAGGAACGCATCATATCGGCTATCTAATGTACAACGGATTTTACGCCAGCTATGACAACCAATTGAACACCACCTTTGGTTCTTTTGTTTCGCAAAATGTAACCGATTTGGTATTGGATTTGCGTTATAACTCTGGTGGTTCAATAGCTTCGGCTACCAAACTGGCGAGCATGATTACCGGACAATTCTCGGGACAATTATTTGCACTACAACAATGGAATGCCAAAGCAGAAGCCTATTATTTAGCTAACAATCCTGGTTCGTTAGAAAATAGATTTGTGTCCGGTTTAAACGGATTGCACCTCAACAAAGTCTATATTTTGACCACAAAATCTACTGCTTCTGCCAGCGAATTGGTGATAAACTGCTTGAAACCGTATATAAATGTGGTGCAAATTGGCGATGTAACCACCGGGAAAAACGTGGGTTCGATAACGCTATACGACTCTCCTACTTTTGGAAAATCCGATGTAAACCCTAGCCATAAATATGCAATGCAACCTATCGTGTTGAAAATAGTGAACAAAAATAATATTGGCGATTACACCGCAGGCATTATGCCAACCACACTTTTACCCGAAAACTTCAATAATCTTGGTGTTTTGGGCAACGCTGACGAACCTTTATTAAACGCTGCTATCAATCAAATCATCGCCAGCGGAAAAATGCTGCCACAAGTGCCAAGCCACATCGAGCAGGACTTTACCGATGCTAAAGCCATAAATCCGTTGGGAAGCGAGATGTATGTTGATAAAAAATAAAATGTTTGTTAAACATCTATAGTACGAAAGGAACTCCATTTGAGTTCCTTTTTTATTTCTAACAGTATCAGTTTTTAACAAATGCCGTATCAACTCTAATTTTAAACACTCAAACTTCAAATGACAAAGTTTTGTATATTTGAAAAAAGTTTGAAATGACAACAAAAGATAACATATTAGAAAAGCTTAAATCCAACAAGCTAAAGCTTTCGAAATTTGGCATTCGAAATGTTGGTCTATTTGGTTCCTACCTTCGTGGTGAACAATCAAGCGAAAGCGATATTGATTTACTGATTGATTTTGAGCCCGAAAAAGAAAACTTTGACAACTTTATGGCAGTTTATGATTTGTTTGAAAAGATATTCAAAAACGAAAAAATTGAGGTTGTCACAAAAAATGGATTAAGTCCCTACATTGGTCCAAAAATTTTAAATGAAGTTCATTATGTCTAAGGAACCCAAAGAATATCTTAGCCATATTCGTGATGAATGTACTTATATCATTTCTGTTTCCGAAAATTTGTTGTTTGAAGATTTTATGACTGATGAAACTTTGAAACGTGCTACAGTGAGAAGTTTGGAAATTATAGGCGAAGCCACAAAGAAAATCCCAGCTGACTTCAAAATAAAATGGAATGCTATTCAATGGAAAAATATGGCAGGAATGCGTGACCGATTAATTCATGATTATATCGGCGTTAATTATGCAATTGTATGGGATGTTATAAAAAATAAAATTCCAGAGATGCACACTCAAATTTCTGAATTTCTAACTAAACAATAATACAAACGTTTTGCATTGCTGGTTTGCAATGCAACCAAAATTTATAAAAGGAACTCAAATGGAGTTCCTTTTTTATTTCTAACAGTACCGATTTTGCACTTAATCGATTTTTTTTAACATTTTATCTAAAAAATTACCGTGCTTAATCCTACATATTATAACTTTATTCCAGTTATTACTTTTAATGAATTCGGACAGTAAATCCATTTTTAAAAAAACAAACAAAGCATGAAGTAAACCCGGTCTAAAAAAAGAGAAAGCCACTACGGGATGTAGCGGCTCTCAACGTTAAAAAAACAATCTCTAACCAAAGTTTAATTTAACCCCTCAAAAGTATGAAAAAATAGTTTCAAAACCCTAGTCCATAAATAATCGTTTGACGAGCGAATGCTTTAGTGTTGTAGCGAACAGCTACCGTATTACTTCAAAAACACTTCAAGTTTTAAAACACTAAAAAAAATAACTATTTATAAATTAAAAAAATACAAAGATGAATACATCCAATAGAATCAGTGAAGTAATTCCTGAAGAGGTCATTATAGATGTGACCAAAAAATTAAACGAATGTAGAATTGCCTTAGCGCCATACCTGTTTGGGCTAACCGAAAAAGAACGTCAAGACCTGTTTAAAATGGGCGACAAAACGGTGGCAACCGTTCAAAAAGTAAAATCGTATGTGGATACAAACCCAGAGTTTGTTCCTAAATACATGCAAGTAACAGAGTTTAATCAAGACACAGCTGTGGCTACAGTTTTAACGCCTATACAAAACGTAGCGTTTCAATTGGCGTCAGATCTTGACGACACAAGGTTGTTGGCTGGTAGTGAAGCACTAGCTGAAGCCATGTTTTATTATGGGTCGGTAAGAGAAGCTGCAAACAGAGGCGTGGTGCAAGCCAAGCCAATTTATGACGACTTGGTTCAACGTTTTGTTAAAAGAAGAAAAAAGAAAGAAGAATAGTTTTTCGTCTTTAGCAAGCAAATCCCTTTTAGAGTTTCTAAAAGGGATTTTTTTTGTAAAAACCCAATATAAATGGGCGTTTACGTCCTAAAAATGACAAAAAAAACAGTGCTTAATTAAGACCTACCTTGCTTAAATTAAGCAGTACCCCTCTTAATTAAGCCCTACTACCCTTAAATTAAGGTACCCTACTCTTAATAAGCAGCTTTTTGCTGCTTCGAAGAGGTTATTAGCTGCTTCGAAGCAGCTCGGAGCTAGTTATAAGCAGCTTTTAGCTGCTTCGAAGCAGCTTTTAGCTAGTTGTAAGGAGTTATTAGCTCCTTCGAAGCAGCTTTGAGCTTGTTATAAGGAGTTATTAGCTAGTTAGAAGAAGCTTTTAGCTGCTTATGAAAGGAAAAGTTTTATATATTTGGGAAATAAAGCTTAGCAAAACATGCGGCTATCGTTTCAAATTGGAACAAAAGTGGTAAAAAAGGCGCGGGTATAAACTAGTTAGCGGTTATGTTAAAGCAGAATCAAGAATCTAACGCAATTTTTAAGACAAAAAATGAAAAAAATTTTTACGACTATAATGATTGCTGCAATGACTTTGGGTGCACAATCTGTATTTGGACAGTCCAAGAAAGTTGTTCCCAAAAACAACCCAAATACTACAACTCAGATTGTCAAAGGACTTTCTAACGAAGCACTTAATGACTTACTGAACACTTGTGCAATAAATTGTAAAAACGGCAATGATGTTTTAAACTCTTTTGCTTTATACAAATTAGCTTTACAATGGGGTGCAACTAATAAGGACGCAGCTAAACGCTTTTTAGATGCAAAGTATAATGACTGGATGTTGGATAAAATTTTTATACTTTTCTATGGTGACAATGAATGGATGAAGGTGAATTTTTTAGAACTTGGAGTAAAACCTGCCAATTGTAAAATTTTAGCAGACTTCTTAACTAGTAAGATAGATGCAATTAAACAGAGAGATAATCTGTATGAAAATAGATGATTTATATGATCGTTTAGAAAGTATTAAATGAAATACTAAATCTTAACTGACAAGGACAAATAAAACACAACCGCTAAGCCTAAGCTGTTGCACAACATCTTTAAAAAAATAATTTCTCAAATTAATCCTTCGTCAGCAGGACAAATTACAGGATAAAAAATCCCGCTCTAAAGCGGGATTTGTTGTTTATCTACATGCCATTCTCTAAGCTTGTTCAGGCGTTCGTGTTCATCAATTTCATCGGCAGGAATTACTTTCAAGAAAGTAGGGTGTTGCTCTATAGCATATTCTACTTTTTCAACAATTTGTTCAATGGTTTCGTTTTCATAATCAATCACCAACGGTTCTTTGATGATAAACGATTGCAGGATGTTTTTCTTTTTCATCCGCAAACCCTTTTTGTCAAACGAGCGACGAAAACCGTCAATCACGATGGGAACAACTATAGGTTTGTATTGTTTGATGATGTGTGCGGTGCCTTTTCGAACGGGTTTAAACGATTTGGTTGTGCCTTGCGGAAAGGTAATTACCCAACCGTCTTCTAGCGCAATTCTAATATTCTCGGTATCGTTAGGATTTACTTCGCGTTTTTCTTCCACATCCTTTCCGCCTGCACGCCACGTTCTTTCTACAGAAATAGAACCAACATACGACAGTATTCTGGGTAGCAAACCCGATTTCATGGTTTCGCTTGCCGCAACATAATAGATATTCATCTTGGGTTGCCACAAATAACCCACGTTCTTGATGCTGTCTTGTCTACCAGAAAGACTGGCATTAAAGACATGAAACATGGCAACAACATCGGCAAAATAAGTTTGGTGATTGGAAATAAACAGTACGTTTTTGTCTGGCAAAGAAGCGATAATTTCGGAACCGTCAATCTGTAATTCGTTGAAACCTCTGTATCTTCTGTGTGTGATAACACCAAATATTCGGATTAACCATTTTTTGACGAAGAGAATATGACCAAAAGGATTTCTTTTTAATAAACCCATAGTTTAGTTTTGTTAGGGAAGCAAATCTACAAAAGTTATACTTTATAAAACCATTTTTAAGGTTTCTTTAAGTTCGCTCAGCATCATGGCTGTTGCACCCCAAATGAAATGTTCGTTAACTTGAAAACCCGGCACATCAATGCTTTCTGCATAGGATGTTTTCATTCTATTGGTCACAATAATTTTATCATCCAAAAACTCTTTCAGCGGCAATTCTACTATTCCCGCAACTTCATCTTGCTGCAATTGAAACGCTAATTCAGTTTTACAAAAACCCAAAAAAGGATGCACCAAATAATTGCTTGGTGGAATATAAACTTCGGTAAAAGGACGAATTAAAGTAACATTAGTTGGATGAACGCCAATTTCTTCGTGCGTTTCCCGTGTGGCAGTGTGGCTCAAATCTAAATCTTCGGGTTCTACTTTTCCACCCGGAAAAGCAATCTGAGAGGAATGAACTCCGTTATAGGACATACGAAGGATTAATGCTAAGTGGGCTTGGGAATTCTTTGGATAAAAAAGCATCATCACGGCTGCTTTTTTGGGCGTTATTTTAGTAAAATCAGTTTTCTTAACCAATTCTTCTCTATTAGGCGGTGCCATTTTTCTATGAGCATCCGCGGCTGGAAGCTCAACATTTAGTATTTTTGGTGCCTGTAGTAAGAAATCGTCGAAAAGCATTTTTCAATTTTTAAAATATAAATTTACTTTAAAAAAACTACGAACTCAAATTTTTAGTCCATTAAAATGTACAGCAAAGAAGAAGCATTGCATATAAAAAAAGAATTTTGGGTGGCATTTGCAGCCGCTTATCCCAGAAAATGGTTGTTGTATGACACTAAAATAAAGGACGTTACTTTTAAATTTTTTATCGATAACAAAAAAGCGCAAGTGCTTCTGGACATTGAACCTAAGGATGAAGAAAAACGTAAAATTTATTTTGAAAAGATAGAATCGTTAATGACTATTCTACTCGAAGACTATTTGCCAGAAGCCATTTTAGAACGAAACTTTTATCTCGAAAATGGAAAAGTTATTAGTAGAATTTGGATAGAAAAATCAGCTGTGAGCTTGAATAATAAAAACAATTGGCCTCAAATTTTTAATTTCTTCAACGCCACAATGTCAAAATTTGAGCGTTTCTTTTTAGAACACGAAGCATACATCAAAGATTTAGAAATGAATACTTAACGCAAGATTACATTAGTAACCACTTCTTTGCGCAATTCTTCGTTTATCATTTTGATGATTTTCTCTTTTCCATAACTCAATTCTTGGCGCAACACTGCCGAAGTTAAAGAAACGTAGAGTGTCGAACCTTTGAGCACCACTTCCCTAGTATAACTATTCACGCCATTGCCCATCAGCGATTTCCATGCGGCTTGAACATCAATTACATCCATGCCAGCTTGAAGTTTATTTTTTTCAATAAACTGTTGTAAAACTTCTCCAATAGTGCCTTCGTTGCTTAGTCGCTTTGCCATTATTTAAATGAAAATGGTTTGAATCTTTTATACGCGTATTCTAAATTATCTTTGTTTTTCAATACTAAAGTTGAGTCTTCTAT
>JAYVNT010000506.1:0-2983 GCA_043758285.1 Flavobacterium sp. | reverse complement strand
AATATTTTTCCATTGGAAAAGGACAACAATACAAAGACCACCTAACTGACAAACAATGGCAAGATTTAATAGATTTTGAAGGCAATGCCAATGGTTTTTCGGTGCTTTCAAGTTCGCGTCCGGGCATTGAAGGAAGTCTGCGTTTGACATACGCGGTTTTGGGAGCTTTTATGAAATATCCAAAAGAAAGTTTACCCAAAAAACCAACAAAAAACATTTCAGATAAAAAATATGGTTTCTTCCAGTCTGACGCAGCTTTCTTTAAAGAAGTGGCTGAGGAATTGGGAATGATTTCTAATAAAACCGGAAATGATATTGGCTTTGAGCGTCATCCATTAGCGTTTTTAGTCGAAGCCGCTGATGATATTTGCTACACCATTATCGACTTTGAAGACGGTATCAATCTCGGTTTAGTTTCCGAAGATTTTGCTTTGGAATATTTAATAAAATTGGTAAAAGACACCATTGATACCGCCAAATATCAGACGCTAACAACTAAAGAAGACAGAATTAGTTATTTGCGTGCCTTGGCAATTGGCAACTTAATCAACGATGCTGTTCGAGTGTTTGTTGAAAATGAAGAAGCAATTTTAAAAGGAGAATTCCACTTTGCATTGACTGATAAAAGCAAGTACAAAGCACAAATGGATGACATCATCAAGCTGAGTGTGAAGAACATTTATCAAAGTCGGGAAGTCATTGAAAAAGAACTTTCGGGTTACCAAATTATCAATAATTTGTTGGACAAATTCATTACGGCATACAACAACAATCATGACGGAAAAGCCACGAATTATGATAAATTATTATTGAAAATCTTGCCTGAAAAACATCATTTAGAAAAGGAAAATCTTTATGACAGATTGCTTCATATTTGTCATTTTATCTCAATGCTAACGGATGGGAAAGCAGTGTTGTACAACAAGATTGTAACGGCTTAAACAAGTAGCATTATTTCCCTTTTTGTATTTCAAGCAAAATATCGTTTTGAATTTTCAATACTTTATTTTCTTCCTGTAACTGCGCAATTAGCAGCTCTTTTTCCTGTAAAATTTTATCAGTTTCTGGTTGGTTTCGCGTAAAATCTTGTGGCAATTTATCGGCCATATCACTAAAGAAGTTATGCTTCAATGCGTGGCAAATCTCCACCAAAACAGCTGTCTGAATGCTATTTTTCATAGTGTATTGCTTTACCGACAACGGTATTCTATCAATCATTTTGGCCAAATCAGGATGCGAAATGTGTTTCTGTTTAATCACATTACGAAGCATAGTTCCGGTGTGAATGTTGTTTAATCCTATTTTCATAACGGTATAATGTTTAAGGTTTGTGGAATTAAAATTAAAAATTTATAGTAAAAGTAAATATTTTATTAGTATAAATAAAACAGAAGTAATTAAAAGTAAAATTTAAGTAAGTAAAAATATATTTTAAAATAGTATTTATATAAAAGTAATGATTATAAACAAAATTGAGGTTGTTAAAAGTATAGGCGTAGTGGTTAGAAGTAAATTCGTAGGTAGTAAAAGTAAATAAAAAGGTATTTTTAGTATCTTATATCTAGTTTTTTAGCTAATCGTCTTCGTCTTCGTCTTGTTCTTCCAGCAATCCCGAGAAAAGCGAGCGCAAACCATCAACATCAATGTTGCAAAATTGTTGTAGTTCGTCAACGGTTCCGTGTTCGATAAAATAATCGGGAACACCACAAAGGAAAATTTCGTTTACGTAATCATTCTTGGCCGAAAACTCCAGCACAGCACTTCCAAATCCGCCAGTAGTAACACCATCTTCCACGGTTATTATTGTGGCAAACTTATCGCAAATTTTATGTAATTTCTTCTCGTCTAATGGTTTTACAAAACCAAAATGATAATGAGCAATTTCATCAGGATTTTCTAATTCATTTAGCGCCATTGTAACATTGTTGGCAATTGTACCGGTAGTTAAAACGGCTATTTTTTTCCCTTTTTTAAGTTTAATCGCTTTGCCAATTTCAATTTTTTCAAATCTGAAATCTGAAATCTGAAATCTGAAATCTTTTAAAACGCCTCTTCCTCTCGGATAACGAATCGCAATAGGATGTTTTAATCCCAAGGAAGCGGTGTATAAAATATTCTGCAATTCTAATTCATCTTTTGGCGCATAAATAATCATTTTTGGAATACAACGCAGGTAAGCCAAATCAAAAACGCCATGATGCGTGGCACCATCTTCGCCCACCAAACCGGCTCTGTCTAAACAGAAAATTACTGGAAGATTTTGCAAAGCCACATCATGTATCACTTGGTCGTAAGCACGTTGCAAAAAAGTTGAGTAAATGTTGCAGAAAACAACCATGCCTTGCGTTGCCATTCCGGCAGAAAGCGTTACCGCATGTTGCTCGGCAATACCAACATCAAATGCCCTTTCTGGGAACGCCTCCATCATAAATTTCATCGAACTTCCGCTGGGCATCGCTGGTGTGATGCCAATAATCTTGGGATTATTTTTTGCTAATTCGACTAAAGTCAAACCAAAAACATCTTGGAACTTTGGCGGCAGATTTTCAGTTGATGCTTTAATTAATTCTCCTGTTGCAGCGTCAAATTTCCCCGGTGCGTGATATTTTACTTGGTCGTCTTCGGCTTGTTGTAACCCTTTGCCTTTGGTCGTAACAATGTGTAAAAACTTTGGCCCTTTTACTTTTTTTAATCGTTCCAATTCGGTGATTAAACCTTGAATATCATGACCGTCAATTGGGCCTGTATAATCAATGTTTAATGATTTTATGATGTTATTTTGCTTCGGATTTTTTCCTTCTTTGACCGCAGTCAAATAGTTTTTCAGCGCGCCAACACTTGGGTCAATTCCGATGGCATTATCATTTAAGATTATTAATAAATCAGCATCCGTAACGCCGGCATGATTTAATCCTTCAAATGCCATTCCGCTTGCGATGGAAGCATCGCCAATCACCGCAATATGATGTTTATTTTCACCTTT
>JAYVNT010000505.1:0-2998 GCA_043758285.1 Flavobacterium sp. | reverse complement strand
GATTAGAGAAGTTCCCAAAGAAAATATTGAAGACTTTATCTTACAAACCTATGACGGTAATACTGACGATAAAGAAGACTTAGAAATTGTTTCAGATTTTCTGATGCACAAAAAAGATGAATTAGATTCATTTGATTCAGTAGGTGAAAAATCTTTAGATGAATTAGACCTTATTAAAAAAACATCTCAAAAAGTTTTAAAAATTAATGATGAAATGTTACATGAAGTTTTGACAATGGATACAGTTGTTCCATATCAATATAACTTAGGATTTAACATCGAAAATGAAAAATGTAAAGATGCAATAAAGGCTTCCAAAATAGTTTTAAAAAATCTTGAAGCAAATCCAAGCTATTATATGGATTTAATTTCAAAGCATAATACTAAAAAAGATTTAAGACCACAAAAAGTTACCGATGATACTTTAATTGATAAATTGAATCCAATGGTTAAAGTTAAAGTACCCAATAAGGATTCTTTAAAAAGTTTATTAAAAGAAGAATTGAAAAAATATTTAAAAATTTCTTAATCTATACATAAAATTATAAAATAATGAATCAAAGGTTGATTGAAAATATTGGATTTATTCGATTATCTGAATCACAGATTAATGAATCAATACAAAAAAACAATGGATTATTAATTGTACCAAATGTTCTTTTATCGACAGCCGATGAAGAAAATGGAAATGGTCGAACTTACCCAAGACAAGTTTTATATGAAGCTATTGAAAAATATATGGTGAAAGTTCGTTTTGGAAATGCGTATGGTGCATGTGACCATGAAGACGAACCCGAAGTGAAATTACAAACGACTTCACATAGAATCATTGCAATACGTTGGGAAGGTAATAAAGTATATGGCGATATTGAAATATTAGATTCTCCCGAATTTCCCTGTGGTCGAATTGTGGGTGGTTTATTAAAACGAAATATGCCAGTTGGTATTTCATCACGGTCTATGGGTAGTGTTCGTAAAGAAGGTGAAAAAACTATTGTAGGAAATTTAGAAATTTCGTGTTATGATTTTGTATCAAATCCATCGAATCATAATTCTTTTGCAAATTTGTCCGAAAGTTTAGGATTGAATTTAAAGCAAAATTCTACAAAATTTAATAAAATTGATAAAATCATAAATGATATACTCGCTATTTAAAAAATTTGTTTAAGTTTAGTTGTTTAAAGTGTTATGAATTTTTCGTAACATTTTTTTTTGTTCCAAATTTTAATATTTTTTTCAAAAATTCTTTATTTTATACAAAAGAATCTTTAAATAATTAAAAAATAAAAAAAATAGTTGTACTATATATTGTTGATAATATATTTTATCACACTCCATAAGTAATTCTCAATATTACTTTACCGAATAAACAAATCTATTGTGCTTACCAATAAGCATACCCAAATTAAAATAAAAAAAATTACAATGGCTGAAATTGATTATATCGCACAGGCAACTAAGGCTTCAACTGCAATGCAATCTGCATTAAAAATTGGAGTAGAAAAAACGTTATTGGAAAATCTTAGACCGAGAATCAATCAACTAATTTCAAAAAATTTACAAGAAATGAGTGATGATTATGCGGATTCCGATGAAAATGAAATGGATGAAACGATTGATGTTGCATCATTGATGCAAGAAGTAGAAGATGAGCAAGATGATTCTATGGACGTAGCTGAACCCGAAGAAGAAGATGGAATGGGTATGGGTGCGGAAGGTGAAGAAAGTATTGCAAGTATGACTCCCGAATCTTTGAAGCAAATGATTAAAGATGCTTTGCAGGATATTTTAGGAGATGATGCAAATGCAGGTGAAGTTGATGCAACTGACCTTGATGCAGATGCTCCCGAAGAGGATGAATTCAAAGATGATATTGAAGAAGATGAAATGTACGAAGGCTTTGATGATATTGTTAATGAAATTATGGCTGATATTGATGATAAGGAATCTCCCGACGGTGATAAATTGCAAGAGCAAGTTAAAAAATTAAAAAAGTCGAACGAAGATTTGAAGAAAGCTAATGGTATTTATAAAAAGGCTTTAAATGAAAGTAAGTTATCATTAATTCAACTTTCATATATCAATGGTTTAATTGTTGAATCTAAATTATCAAATTCACAAATCATTAAATTCACTGAACTTTTAGAAAAAACTAAAACGCCACAAGAAGCTAAGAATTTATACGAAGCGATTAATGAATCGGTTAAATCAAATGTACCTAAATCTACGATAAAAAGTCAAAAGATTAAAGAATCATACGGATTAAATTCAAACACAATTTTACCAAATAAAACACAAGTTAAACAGGAAGACTCGTTCGTAACAAGAATGAAGCGTAACGCAGGAATCCGCTAATAAATTACAAAAATGTCAAAAAATATTTTTCAAGATTTGTCCGCTTCGGCAAGAGAAACTCATAACAGAGAGTTTTCAAAAAATGAAGCAAAAGTGCAAAGTTATGAGCAACTTGGGTTGCTTGAAGGTTTGTCACAAACCGAAAAAGTTCACATGGCTACAATTTTGGACAATCAATTTACAAGAATTGTTCAAGAATATGGTGGAATGTTGAATGAATCTACCAACGTAACAAACTCAGGTGGTGCAAATTTCAATGCAGGTACGGGTGAGCAATGGGCTGGTGTTGTATTGCCAATGGTTCGTAGAGTATTTGCCGATACTATTTCTGCAAAAGAATTTGTCTCTATTCAGCCTTTGAGTATGCCTACTGGTCTTGTGTTTTATTTGGATTTCAAATATGGTACAACTAAATCACCGTTTGTTCAAGGAGAATCTGTATATGGTACAACCAATGTGTTTAATACAGACCCATCGGGAGGTTTATATGGAGATGGTCGTTTCTCGTATTCAATTAACACGGTATCAGCTTCGGCAACTTCTACAGTAAGTGTTGCAACGTTCGCAGATGTGTTGTTTGACAATACATTGTCAGGTAGCGTTGTTGCTGGTGAAGTTAAGAAATTGTCAGTACCTTTGTCAG
>JAYVNT010000504.1:0-3002 GCA_043758285.1 Flavobacterium sp. | reverse complement strand
GAGGGGTTAGTTCATTAAAAACTGCCACCGAGCCATCCGAAAGTATCGCTTTTACTTCTAATAAATGCTCACGAGTAGAACCATACACCACCGAATTTGACCCACAAGAATTATTACCCACCATACCACCTATCATAGCACGGTTGGCGGTAGAAGTTTCTGGACCAAATAAAAAGCCATGTGGTTTCAGGAATAGATTGAGTTCATCACGCACTACACCAGGTTGAACTCGTACCCAATGTTCGTCGGTATTGATTTCAAGAATTTGGGTAAAATTACGAGAAACATCTACCACAATGCCATTGCCCACCACCTGCCCAGCCAAAGAAGTGCCAGCCGTGCGAGGAATTAAGGACGTACCATTTTTTCGGGCAAAGGAAATTAAAGTTTTTAAATCTTTCTCTGATTTTGGAATGGCAACGGCTAATGGCATCTCTCGATACGCCGAAGCATCGGTCGCATAGAGCGTCCGCATCATGTTGTCGAAATGCAATTCACCTTCCAATTGCTTGGCTAAGGTTTCTAACGTTGATTGGGCAATATTTGTATTTTTCAAAGTAAACTATCTATTTTTTCAAGAATCACTATGTGGCTTCAAAATTACCCAAAAAATAATTGAAAATTTTATTAACCTACATCTTCACAAGTAATTATTGAAATAGTACAAAAAAATACTTGCAAGTATTTGCAGATATATTGCAAAACATTGCAATATTAGCCTTTTGAAGCATATTTTGTTAATAATGCCTTAACATAGTCTTTCCAAAATCTTGAAATTATGCAGTAAAAAATTACCTGTTATTAAAAAAATATTAAAAAAAATATTAAAAAAAAATTGAATAATTTAATCTTTTAATCCAATTTTGTAGTGCGGTAGTAAAGTATTTTTATGTTTTTCAACTTAAAAATGCTATTTACCCTAACCATTTTTAGCAAGCAACCTTTCAAAACTGATGTTCAGTTACTGCAAAGTAATACAAACTTTTCAGTGTGTTCTTCCTAAAGGTTAGTGTATTTATCCCCAGTTGAGATAAGATTACTTATAGATTACCAAATTTCATTTAACCATTTTTTCAACCTTTAACTTTCAACCTCAACGATGAATCATTCTTACAAATGGTTTGGTCGCTCTCAGCGACAAGGTTCAGCCAAACAAGGCTTTACGAAGTTTCTTGTTTTGGCTCTCACAATGCTTGTGTCATTGGGCGTTTACGCTCAAGACCGCACCGTGGCGGGCAAGGTAGTTGATGCCGCAGACGGCACAGGTATCCCCGGCGTATCTGTTCAAGTAAAAGGCACTACCAAAGGTGCCCAAACTGATGTGAACGGAGCTTACAAAATTGCTGTATCTGGCAACCAATTACTTGTTTTTTCTTCGGTAGGATATGTTACCCAAGAAGTCGGTACTGGTGCTCGTTCTACAATTGATGTAAAATTGAATACTGATGCAAGAGAACTCGAGCAGATAGTGGTAGTAGGGTATGGTACTGTTAAGAAAAAGGATGCTATTGGAGCAGTTAGCTCTATTGGTGCTAAAGACTTTAACAAAGGTATCGTAACTTCACCAGAGCAATTATTGCAAGGTCGTGTGTCTGGTGTTTCTATTACCCAAAACAACGGCGAGCCAGGTGGTGCTATCAATATTCGTATCCGTGGTACGTCATCGGTAGTAGGTAGCTCTAACCCGCTTTTTGTTGTTGATGGTATTCCATTGACAGATGAAAACTCAACTGCAGGCAGTAATGGTTCTGGTTTGGGTGGTGGTGCTGCTCGTAACCCACTCAACTTCCTTAATCCAGAAGACATTGCCAGCATGGACGTTTTGAAAGATGCTGCTGCTACTGCCATTTACGGTTCACGTGGAGCTAACGGTGTAGTAATGATTACCACCAAAAAAGGTAAAGCTGGTAAAGGTGGTTTGGAGTACAACTTTTCGGTAGGTATGAGTGCCATTACCAAAAGATTTAACTTGTTGTCAGCTTCTGAGTACATAGCTGCTGGTGGTCAAAACCAAGGTGGTAGTACAGACTGGCAAGACCAATTGTTCAGAACAGGTATCACACAACAACATAACTTAGCTTATGGTGGTGGAGATGCTTCTGGTAGCTACCGTGTTTCGTTGGGCTATTTAGATCAACAAGGTATCATTCAAGGTAGTGGTATCAAACGTTTCAGTGGTTCATTCAATGGTTCAAAGAAATTTATCAACGATAGATTAACCGTTGGTATCAACTTGAATACATCTAATACACAAGACCAAGGTGTACCTGTTACAGATAACTCTGGTTTCTCGGGCGACTTATTGGCTGGTATTTTGAAGTCGAACCCAACGATGAAGATTTACAATGCTAATGGCACTTACAATCAGCCCGGTATTTCTGAGCCAAATCCTATGGCAATTTTGGGTCTATCAAAAGACAATACCAATACTTTGAGAGCTTTGGGTAACCTTAACATGGAATTCCAAATTGTAAAAGGTTTGAAATTCAAAACTGTTTATGGTTTTGACAAATCACTTTCTGCAAGAAAAGCAGCATTGTCAAGAGATTTAGTTGTACAGAACGTAGATAAAATAGGTCAAGCATTTTTCAATGACATTGAATTGGATAATGCTACATGGTCTAACTTCTTTACACTCGACAAAGCAATTGGTAGTGCCTCTATCAATGCTACATTGGGTTATGAGTATCAAAAATTTGATGTTTTTAGAAAAAGTGCTACTGCGACCAGTTTCAGAACAAGCGATTTAGATTTGATGATTAATAATGCTGCTGCTGCCGATAACTCTAAAGGTTTTGGTAGCCAGATAAATAACTCAAATGCTGCAACAGATGAATTACAGTCTTACTTTGGTCGTGTGCAAGCAAGCGCTGGTAACTTCTCAGCCAATGCTACGGTACGTATAGACGGTTCAACTCGTTTTGGTGGTAACAATAAATACGGCACTTTCCCATCTGCTGGTATTGCTTACAACATTGGTAACGAAGATTTCATTCCAAAAG
>JAYVNT010000503.1:0-26078 GCA_043758285.1 Flavobacterium sp. | reverse complement strand
CTAGACTGGCTTTTACTTTATTATAGAAATCGGAAAAAGTTTCGATAAACGACATTGAAATTCTTGTTTAAATTTTAATTTTAAAAAAACCAGCTTGCCACAAAAATCGCAGTTATTACACAAACCAAATCTACCAAAAGCATTGTCGAAAGTGTGTAACGGGTGTTTTTAACATTGATACTCCCAAAGTAAACCGCAATTACATAAAACGTAGTTTCGGCACTGCATTGGAAAATACAACTCAATCTTCCTGTGAAGGAATCTGGTCCAAATGTGCGCATCGAATCAATCATAAATCCTCGTGAACCGCCTGAGCTAAATGGTCGTAACATAGCAACAGGCAACGAATCGGTAACTTGTTTGCTCACACCAATATTGGAAAATACAAACGAAATTCCGTTGCTTATAATTTCAAACAAACCGCTATTTCTAAAGAAAGAAATCGCTACTAACATTCCTAAAACATAAGGGAAAATTTTAACTCCAGTATCAAGTCCATTTCTTGCGCCAGTTACAAATGCATCAAAAATAGTCGTGCTCTTCTCAACAAATTTTTTCTCATGTATGAATGAAAATATCAGCGTAAAAGCAATAATGCCAACCAGCATTAATCCTGAAAGATTAGAAGTAAAAGCGTTTTTACCAATCAAATCTAATCTGTTGATGTATAATAACAACCCAACGATTGCAGCAATTATAGTCATTAGTGCCACGATTAATGAAGCACTTTTAAAATTGATTTTTTGTCGAATACCAACAATTAGAAACGCTGCAATGGTTCCAATAAACGATGTGATAATACAAGGTAACATAACGTCCGCAGGATTACTGGCGTTTTCTGCCGCTCGATAACCAATTATAGAAGTTGGAATTAAAGTCAGTCCTGCAGCGTGAAGACACAAAAACATGATTTGAGCATCGCTGGCTTTGTCTTTTTCGGGATTGAGTTCCTGTAAACTTTGCATGGCTTTTAATCCAAAAGGCGTTGCGGCAGAATCCAATCCAAGGAAGTTTGCTGCAAAATTTAAAGTCATATAGGAAATTGATTCGTGATTTTTGGGTACGGTTGGAAAAACTTTTACAAAAACTGGACTTAATAGTTTGGCTAATTTTTCAGCTGCTCCAGAATCAATAAGCAATTGCATAAGTCCACAGAAAAAAGCCAGATAAGCAATCAAAGGAATGATTAAATCGAGTAGACTGTTTTTGCAAGTTGGTAGCAATCCGTCCGATTTTTGAATTCCAGAATAGATTTTAACAGTCTTTGCTTTATAAACATAGGTAGTGTCTGCATTCAAGGTATCTCTATTGATAACCATCGTTTGTTCTGGTGCTTTTTTGATGCTATCTATAACAAATTTTGGTACCTGTTCTATATATTTTTCTGAAATTAAGATGGGATCATCTTTTTTTCCATTCAATACATTATCAATAGTATAGGCGTTCCCAATACACAAACTGAATAGTACAAAAGCTATGGAAGAAACAAAAATAGCTAGCCAAAATCTACTTAAAACCATAATCTGTTTTTTTGTAAATATAACATTTATCGATTTTGAATTAAAAAATTAAACTCAATTTTTATTTACCCTTTTATGAAGTCGTAAAGAATAGTTAAAAAATACTGAATATTAAGCAATAAAACACAGGAATTAAACTAGGGTTTATATATTTGCTAACTTTTATTTACATAAAATTCATTTCTATAAAATTATGAAGAAGAAATATTTATCACTGCTTACTGTTCTTTTTGTATCGTGTTCAATTTTTGCACAATCAAAAGAAGACATTAAAAAAATTGTCGCCAATTATGATATGGCAAAACTCAAAGAAAAAGAAGCTTTTTATAGAAAAAAATCTCAGTCCGAAAAAGAAAAAGCAACTGCAGTTGCATTATCAAAACACTGGCCAATTCTTACCATAAAAGATGATGGAAGTATTTCTGAATTAATGAAACTTTCCCCAGAAGGATTGCCTATTTATTATGCTACACAAAATGTAAATGCTGCAAAATCTACTAGAGCAAATCATTTAAATACTGGTGGTTCGTTAGGTTTAAACTTAAATGGGCAAGGTATGACTGTTAGAGAATGGGACGGCGGAAATGTTAGAACTACTCATACTGCCTTTGGCGGAAGAGTTACAGTAATTGATGATCCTTCAAATACCACAACTGTTTTACACTCAACTCACGTTTGTGGAACTTTGGTTGCGGGCCCATCTCCTGCATCAGTAAAAGGTATGGCTTGGCAAGCTAATGCGAGAACATTTAACTGGACTAACGATGATTCAGAAGCTATATCGGAAGCCCAATTAGGAATGCTTCTTTCCAATCATTCATATGGAGTTCCAATAACTTCTTCAGGCACCACTTTGCCTTCTTGGTTGATAGGTTCCTATTCTTCTGATGCTAAAGTTTGGGATGATGTTGCTTACAATGCTCCTTATTATTTACCCGTGATGTCCGCAGGAAATGATGGGCAAACCAATGACAATCCAGATCCAATTTTGTTTGGATATGATAAACTAGTTGGGAATAAAACCGCTAAAAACAATTTAATTGTAGCCAGTTGTGAAGATGTAATTGTTGCAACAGATGGAACTGTAAATCCAAATAATATTATCATTAGTTCTTTTAGTAGTCAAGGACCAACCGATGATTTAAGAATAAAACCAGACATTACAGGGAACGGTGCTAATTTGACCTCAACAAGTAATTCAAGTAACACGGGAACTGCTATTTTATCAGGCACATCAATGGCTTCTCCAAATGTATGTGGAACTTTAATTTTATTACAACAACATTATAAAAATTTAACCAATAGTTTTATGCGTGCCGCTACTTTAAAGGGCTTGGCTTGTCATACTGCAGATGACGGTGGTAGTATTGGTCCAGATCCAGTTTTTGGTTGGGGTTTATTAAATGCAAAGAAAGCCGCTGCAACTATCACTAATAACGGATTAACCTCATGGATTTCTGAAGAGAATTTAAACACTGGACAAGTCTTCACAATGAATGTCAATTCACCCGGAGGAATTCCGCTTATAGCTTCTATTACTTGGACTGATGTCCCGGGTGAAGCAAATGGCGGTAATTTACCTGCTAATGATCCAACAGCTGCATTAGTAAATGATTTAGATATTAGAATTACAAAAAATGCTACCACCTATTTCCCTTGGAAATTAACGCCTGATCCAAGTAGTCCAGCAATAAGAACTGAGGATAATGCTGTTGATAATGTAGAGCAAGTAAAAATTGATACGCCATCAGCAGGACAATATACAATTACTGTTAGTCACAAAAGAGCTTTAGTAACTGGAAGTCAAAAATATTCTCTAGTAATTACGGGTATTTCTTCTCCTTTTGCAATTAATTCAACTTCGGATAATTTAATAGTTTGTTCCAATCAAAATGCAGTATACACTTTTAATTACACCCAAACTGGAACAGGAACAACTACTTTCTCTGCCGTAGATTTGCCTTCTGGAGCAGTCGCTACATTTTCTCCAACTTCTTCAAGCACAAACACTACAGTTACTATGACAATTTCTAGTTTATCAAATGTAATTCCAAATGAATATTTTGTTGGAATAAAAGGAACTAGCGGAACTGATACAGAGACTAGAATTAAATCTTTACGAGTTTACAATGGAACTTTTGAACAAATTAGTTTGCAAAGCCCTACAAATGGTCAAACAGGGCTATCTACAACCGTTGACTTGATGTGGAATAGTCAAGCCAACGCTCAAAATTATACCATTCAAGTTTCTTTAACCCCAGATTTTACAAGTTTTGTAGAAAATCAAAGTATTGCTAATAATCAGCTTAATGTTTCAAACTTATCTCAAGCAACAAGATATTATTGGAGAGTAATTCCTTCTAATAATTGCGGAAGTGGTATTGCGTCTAATGCTGTTGTTTATTCTTTTGATACAGGAACCTTGTCTTGTAATTTAAATTTTGCCGCCGTTGATTATTCTAATAATGTTATCGATATTGTGCCAAATTCTGTTGCATTCGTTCCCGTGACAATTACAGGTGGCTATATTATTGGAGATATTAATGTAAATATGAACATTACCCATACATGGATTGGCGATATTACCGTAACGCTTGAAGGCCCCGCTTCCATTGGAACTCCAATTATTACCTTATTAGATATTCCGTGTGGAGATAATAAAGACATCAACTGTACTATGGATGATAATGGTGGAGTACCCGCTTGTAGTGGAATCCCAGCTGTTTCTGGAAATATTGTACCTGTTGACCCATTGAGCGCTTTAAACACATTACCCGCAGATGGCGAATGGATTTTAAGAGTTCTTGATCATAATAATCAGGATGGTGGTACTATAAACAATTTCAGTATCGATTTATGTAGCGTTCAAAATGCTGCCCTATCCGTTGTTACTAATCCAATTCTAAATAGTAGTGTTTACCCAAATCCTACCAAAGGAATAATAAATGTTACTATTCCTTCTTTGACAGAAACAGCGATTATAAAAGTATTCGATTTACAAGGAAGACAAATTCTTTCAAAAGAAACCGATGAAGTAACTACTTCCTTTGGAATTGAGAACCTTCAAGATGGGATTTATTTAGTCAATATCGAAAACAACCAAGGTTCTATTTCGAAAAAAATAATTCTAAGAAGAAACTAAAACCTTTTAAAAAAAGTCCTAATTAATTGGGACTTTTTTTATACATGACTAATTTCATCGTCAATCAATAATTCTTCTCTGCGCAATCTTAGGAAAATTTGCGCCACTGCAATCACATCTTTTTCACAATAGATTACAATTCTATCGATGTCTTTTTCAACATAAAAAACATGCGCCACTTGACTTCCATCAATATCACCTTTTGGAGATGGTATTCCGAGAATTTTAGTTAGTAATTTCAAAGAAGTGAAATGTTTGTAATCACCAAATTTCCATAATTCCAAAGTGTCTAGATATGGGATTTCCCATGGCTTTTTGCCAAATAAATTGAGTTTGTTTGGAATAGCGATTTGGTTAATAATCATTCTTCTAGCAATGAATGGAATGTCAAATTCTTTGGCATTATGTCCACACAAAACATGTTGTGCCTGATTGAAATGCGTATCTAACAGATTAGAAAAATCCTTTAAAATCTCCTTTTCATCCCCAAAAAATGAAGTCACTCTAAAGTTTCGAATATCTCCTTTGTTTGCAAAATAACCAACCGAAATACAAACTATTTTTCCGAACTCTGCCCAAATTCCAGCGCGTTCATAAAAATCTTCTGGCGTGAATTCATCCCGTCTTTGGTATTGTGTTTTTTGTTCCCAAAGTTGTTTCATGTCATTATCCAAAACATTAAAATTTTCGGCTTCGGGAACCGTTTCAATATCAAGAAAAAGTATGTTATTGAGATTTATTTTTTCAATCATTTTGATGCTATTTCAATTTATAAATGTGAAAATTAGCAAATCTTTTTTATATTTTGAAAAGAATATTAGAACAAACTTTGTTGATTTGTTGGATTCTCATGTTCCAACAACCATTTTTTGCGCCACAAACCGCCAGCATAACCAGTTAATGAACCGTCTGTTCCAATCACACGATGACACGGAACAACTATCCAAAGCGGGTTTCTTCCATTTGCAGATGCCACAGCACGAATAGCTTTTACATCGCCAAGCTTTTTAGACAGATCAAGATAGGACATGGTTTTACCAAAAGGAATGTTCAATAATTCTTGCCAAACTTTTTGTTGGAAATTGGTTCCTTTTGGATTTAGTTTGAAAGTGAAATCATTCCTTTCGCCATCAAAATATTCTTGAAGTTGTGAAACGCATTCTTGAAGTTGTTTTGGAATCTCTGTAGTTAATTCACCTTCACTTAAAATAGAAATTACGGAAATCCCATTTTCATCACCAACAATTCTGGTGATTCCAAGCGGCGATTTTATAAACGCATTTTCCATTTGATAAAATTATCAAAATTATTTTGAAAAACTATAGATATAATCTTCCAAAGCTTTTAATTCATCGTCGCTCATACTTTTTGTAATGGCAAAATTGGTTTTCATTATTTCATATTGACTTGGGTCAACAACCGGTTCATCTTCTCCTTTTAAAAACAAAACAATACTGGCATTTTTGGCTTTATAAATTTTAGCAATTTCTTCCATGCTTGGACCAATAATCTTCTGATTTGGTTGATGACAGGCAACACAATTACCTTCACCTTCAAAGAGTGCTTTTCCTGAAACTTTTTCTTTTGTTACTGATGAATCAACTGTAGTTTTCAGATTTTCAACTTTTGGTTTACAAGAAATAAAGGAAACTAAAATTAAATATAATATTATTCTTTTCATTTCTACGAAATCAATTTTACAACATCTTTGGCAAAATAACTCGCAATCAAATCAGCTCCAGCACGTTTTATTGCCGTAACTTGTTCCATCATCACAGCATCGTGGTCTATCCAACCTCTTTCAGCAGCAGCTTTTATCATGCAATATTCGCCCGAAACTTGATAAACGGCTACGGGAACTTCCGATATATTTTTAATTTCTCGAACAATATCCAAGTACGCAATTCCTGGTTTTACCATCACAATATCCGCACCTTCTTCGATGTCCATTCGGGTTTCGCGAAGTGCTTCAATGCGATTGTGATAATCCATTTGATAGGTTTTTTTGTCTTTTGGAATATTTTGTAAATCTACTGGCGCACTGTCTAACGCATCACGAAATGGGCCGTAATGTGCCGACGCATATTTGGCAGAGTACGCCAAAATTCCAGTATTAGTATAACCCTCATCTTCCAATGCTTCGCGAATGGAAAGAATTCTTCCATCCATCATGTCGCTTGGCGCCACAATATCGGCTCCTGCTTTAGCATGTGAAACACTCATTTCGGCAAGAAATAATGAAGTTTTATCATTTACAATTTGTCCGTTTTCGATAATGCCATCATGCCCATAAATTGAATATGGATCCAACGCCACATCAGTCATAACTATCATATCTGGACAAGCATCTTTTACTGCTTTGATAGCACGTTGCATTAATCCGTTTGGATTTAGCGCCTCTTTTCCGGCGTTATCTTTTAAATTATCTGGTACTTTTACGAATAATAAGACTGATTTCAGTCCGAGTTTCCATAGTTCTTTTACTTCTTTTTCCAAAATATCCAAACTCAATCGGAAGTAGTTTTGCATGGAAGGAATTTCATCTCTTATTGCTTTTCCTTCGACTATGAATAAAGGAACTATAAAATCGTTTGGTGAAATTATGGTTTCACGAACTAGCGAGCGGATACTTTCGTTTATTCTTAATCGGCGATTTCTTCTTAGTGGGAACATATTTTTAGTTTTAAGTTAAATCCAATCCATCGGATTTTCTAATACTTTAATTAATTTTTCTTCATTGCTATTTGGTTCCGGATGGTGGTCGTAAACCCATTGCACATGTGGTGGTAAACTCATTAAAACACTTTCAATTCTACCGTTGGTTTTTAAGCCAAACAAAGTTCCTTTATCGTGAACCAAATTGAACTCGACATAACGACCACGACGGATTTCCTGCCATGTTTTTTGGGCTTCTGTATATTCTACATTTTTTCTTTTTTCGACAATTGGAACGTAAGCTTGCAGAAAACTGTTGCCAACTTCTGTCACAAAGTTAAACCAATTTTCCATTTTCATAGTTTCAGTTTCTTTGCAATAATCGAAAAATAATCCGCCAATTCCGCGTGCTTCATTTCGGTGTGCGTTCCAAAAATAAGCGTCACATTGCTTTTTGAATTTTGGATAAAAATCTACATTATGCTTGTCGCAAGCAGTTTTGCACGTTTGATGAAAATGTTTTGCATCTTCTTCAAATAGATAATAAGGCGTTAAATCTTGTCCGCCACCAAACCATTGATTAATAATTTCACCATTTTCATCATACATTTCAAAATAACGCCAATTAGCATGAACCGTAGGAACCATTGGACTTTTTGGATGAATTACCAAACTCAATCCACACGCAAAAAAATCGGCTTCGCCAACGTTAAACAATTTCTGCATCGCTTTCGGTAATTTTCCGTGTACTGCTGAAGTATTTACACCTGCTTTTTCAAAAACTTCCCCATTTTCGATAACTCGTGTTCTTCCGCCACCGCCTTCTGGACGTTCCCAAACATCTTCACGAAATTTGGCAATACCATCAACTGCTTCTAAGCCGTAAGTTATTTGGTCTTGGAGTTGGAGTATGTATTGATAGAATTTATTTTTCATTGTATAACTCATATAATTCCATATCTAAAGATATTTCGTTGGTTGTAGTAAACTCGTTCAATAATGTTTTTTTCCAAACAAAACCATTATTTTCAGCTACTTTTACACTTCCGAAATTGGTTTTATGCGAAATAATTTGAAGTGTTTTCAAACCCAATTTATCAAAAGAAAATTTAGTCATTTCTTTCACTGCGAACGAAGTTATTCCCTTTCCTTCAAATTTCGAACCAATACAATAAGCAAATTCGGCTTGCTTTTTTGTCAAATTAATTTTTTTGATAATGATTAATCCATTGATTTTGTTAGTGCTTTTTTCTCTAATTGCAAATGTGAAATTAATCTTTTCTAAAATTTCTTTGTTTTTTATTGAAATGTATTCCGTGGTTTTTTCAACTGTTGAATTGCTTGAAAGTGTCACTGGAAAATACTTTCGAAGTCTTTCATTATTGTCTGCCATAAATTGATGTAATTGATTGACATCGTTTTGGTTGAGTTTGTCAATAACAAAATTCGCTTTATTCATATTTACTGATTATACTCTTTCACCGCTTCTATAAATGCCTTCGCATGATCAACCGGAATGTTTGGTAAAATTCCGTGACCGAGGTTTACGATGTAGTTGTCTTTCCCGAATTCGTCTATCATTTGGCGCACCATTTTTTTGATGGTAGGAATTGGCGAAAGCAAACGACTTGGGTCAAAATTTCCTTGCAGCGTGATTTTTCCACCAGTTAAATAACGCGCATTTCTAGCAGAACATGTCCAATCAATTCCTAATGCTGATGCTTTACTTTTTGCCATATCGCCCAAAGCAAACCAACATCCTTTTCCGAATACGATAACCTTTGTATCTTCGGCTAAAGCTTCCACAATTTGGTTGATGTAATTCCATGAGAATTCCTGATAATCGACTGGCGATAACATTCCGCCCCAAGAATCAAAAATCTGAATGGCATTGCAACCCGCTTTTACTTTTTCTTTTAAATATAAAATTGTTGTATCCGTTATTTTTTGCAACAATGTGTGCGCCGCAACCGGATTTGAAAAACAAAATCCTTTGGCAGTATCAAAACTTTTTGAACCTTTCCCTTCAACAGCATAACAAAAAATTGTCCAAGGTGAACCAGCAAAACCAATTAATGGAACCTCATCGTTCAACATTTCTTTTGTCAATTTTATAGCGTCAAAAACATAATCCAAGGTTTCATGAACATCGGGAACAAAAGTTCGGTTTACATCTTCCATCGTTCGTATTGGATTTGGAATTATTGGTCCCAAATTGTCTTTTAGTTCTACGTGAATTCCCATCGCACGTGGCACAACCAAAATATCCGAAAACAAAATCGCTGCATCTGGTTTTACAATTCTTATGGGTTGAACTGTAATTTCAGCTGCTAATTCTGGTGTTTCACAACGTGTGAAGAAATCGTATTTGTCTCGCAAAGCTCTGAATTCTGGTAAATATCTTCCCGCCTGACGCATCATCCAAACTGGTGGACGTTCTACGGTTTCGTTATTTAGTGCTCTTAAAAAAAGGTCGTTTTTAATCATTTTCAATTTTTATAATATTCAATTACTTCAGCAATTACATTTTCAATTGATGGTTTGTCTGCGATAACTGATGTTTTTACTTTTTTATTTTCTAATATTTCTGCGGTAGTTTCTCCAATACAAAAGCACGTTTCGTCTTTTATTGTATTCAATTTCAAATAACTTTCAACTGCTGATGGACTGAAAAATAATATTCCTTCAAGTTTATTTGTTATTTTCTTTGGTGTTAAATTGGTTTCATAAACTTCGATTTCATTGAACTCAATTTGGTTTTCTTTCAATGTATTTGGCAAAACATCTCTCCGTAAATTTCCACTGAAAAAGGTGAAACTTTCCTTGTTATAAATTAACGAAATTATTTCGGCTAAATCTGCTGCATATCCTGTGTAAACTATAACGTTAAATCCATTTTCGGTTAGCAAATCTTTAGTTTTCATTCCGATAGAAAATACGTTTTTAGATTTTAAAATGTCTAAATCATCTCTTTCTAAAACAGCTTGAACCGCATTTTGACTGGTGAATATAAGATTATTATGTAAGTGAGATTGCTTTGTTTCTCGCAATGTCTTAACTGAAATGAAATCTTCTTCGATTACATTGATATTGGCGTTTAACAATTCCTGCTTTTGATTTGGTAAAAGTTTTTTGGTGGATAATATGTTAATTTTTTTTGTCATTAATTTTTAAACACGGATTTGAGAGATTTGAAAAACTACTTTTTCAATTGTTGTTTAATTTCTGCCATCAATTCTTTTCCTCCAGTATTCAAAATTTCTTGAGCAGAATTAAATCCTAGTTTTTTCCATTCGGAAAGTACAACAGATTTGAAAACTTCTAATTTTTGTTTACCATCAATTGATAATAAAATTCCTTTGAAATCTATAGTATCTTCATCTTCGTTATATTTTGCCAATGCTCCGATTGGTGCTGTACATCCACCTTCTAAAGTTTTTAGAAATTGTCGTTCTATGCAAGTGCAAATTTCAGTTTCGACATCATTCAACTTAGAAACAGCATCAATTGTAAAGCCATCATTTTCCATTGTCACGATAACCATTGCTCCTTGCGCAGGTGCTGGAATCATCCAATTCAAATCGATAAAATTATCAGGTTTCAGATTAATTCGTTCTAAACCCGCAGCAGCAAAAACAGCACCATCCCAATTATTATCTTTCAATTTCTGCATTCGGGTATTCACGTTTCCGCGTAAATCTACTACAGTATGATTTGGATATTTATTCCACCATTGTGCTTGACGACGCAAACTTCCGGTTGCGATTGTTCCGCTTCCTTCTAAAAAATCGAGAGTGCCTTTGTGAACCAAAATGTCCAAAACATTAGCTCTTTCTAAAACTGCAGCTTGAATAATTCCTTTCGGCAAAGCTGTCGGGACATCTTTCATGGAATGCACCGCAATATCAACTTGACCATTTATCATGGCAATATCTAATGTTTTAGTAAAAATTCCTGTAATGCCAAGTTCGTAAAGCGGTTTATCGAGCATGATATCGCCATCTGATTTGACGGCAATAATTTCAGTTGTATATCCTAAATCTTGGAATTGCTTTTGAACTGTGTGTGCTTGCCAAAGTGCTAGTTGGCTATCGCGAGTTCCAATGCGTATTGTTTTTTTAGTCACTTTGTTTTAGTTTTTCTAGTAAAAAGTAACGTGCTTTTAAAAGAATGATTTTTCTTGTTCTAGTTGAAATACTTTTTCAATCCACTCAATTCCTTCATCCATTGAATTGCCATCTTTGAGATGATTTACAAAGTGATTAGTGATTTTCTGGATGATTTGGTTGCTTATTAATTCGGCCTGAGCTTCGTCAAATTTGACGTTTTTCTTGCGTTGTTTGCTCAATTCGCCGTCTTTGATTGCGTTTAGTTTCTCTTTTAATGCCTGAATGGTTGGGGCAAATTTTCTGTTTTTTGTCCATGCCGTAAAATCTTCTTTAATTTCCTCAATAATTGCTTCCGCTTGTGGAATATGAAGTTTGCGTTTTTCCAATGTTTCATCAGTGATTTGTGAAAGATGATCTAAATGGATTAAAGTAACGCTTTCAATATCGTTTACGTTTTCGTGAACATTTTTTGGAATCGATAAATCTAAAATCAACAATGGCTTTTTTAGATTTAAAATAGCTTTATCAATTGTTGGGTTTTGTGCGCCAGTTGCCACAACAACTACATCGGCTTTTTGCAGTTCTAATTGCAAATCAGCATAATCTTTTACGATTAAATCAAGTTTTTGAGCCAGTTTAACGGCTTTATCTTTTGTTCTGTTGATTAAAGTAATTTGTTTGTGCTTGGTGTGTTTAACCAAATTTTCGCATGTGTTTCTGCCAATTTTCCCTGTGCCAAAAAGCAGAATATTTTTATTAGTAATATCTTCAACATTCTTAATAATATATTGCACTGAAGCAAACGAAACCGAAGTTGCCCCGGAGGAAATTTTGGTATCGGTTTTGATTTTTTTACTCGCTTGTATTACAGAATTAATCAATCTTTCCATGAAAGAGTTTACTAATCCGTTTGATTTGCTTTCATTGAAAGCTATTTTTAACTGACTGATAATTTCAAAATCACCAAGAATCTGGCTATCTAAACCAGTTCCAACACGGAACATATGATTGACGGCTTCTTGATTTTTATAGATATAAGCTACTTCTTGAAATTCTTCAACCGTACCGTTACTGTTTTCGCAAAGTAGTTTTATAAGTTCATATGGATGGTTTGCAAAACCGTAGATTTCGGTTCTGTTGCAGGTTGAAGTAACGATTAAAGACTCGATTCCTTCGGCTTCAGCTTGTATTAAAATTGTCGATTTAGCTTTGGCATCTAAACTGAATTTACCTCTTACGGTAGCATCCGCTTTTTTATAACTCAAACCCAAGGCATAAAAAGAAGTGTGTTTCGTCATATTAAAATTTTCCATAAATACTTTCCTTAAAAAGTTTAACAAAATTATTATTAACTAATTTATAAAAGTAACGCTATAAGGACTTTTTGTATCGCTCTGAGATATTTTAATCCAAAATGCTATAATCAACGTAAATTCTATTAAATTTGTAATGAAATCAAGTGTTTTAAAAGAGCTTATATAGATTAATTCTAAATAATAATTCTGCTTGACTTCAAAATATATACGAAAAAATATCGCTGTGGGTTCTCAAGAAGTAATAACAATTGAAAATGATTTTACGCTCATTAGGTTTCAGAATGATGGAAATGAAAATTTTCAGGTAAAAAGACCTATAAATCAAGGGCTTATTCAATTTCATTTTGGTATAAAAGGAAAAGCAAAATTTGTCTTCAATGAAGGAACTTATGCCTTAGAATTGAAAGACGAGAAGTCGCTTTTGTTTTATAGTCCACAAAAAGAACTGCCTTTAAACCTAGAATTAGCTCCAAATTCTTGGGTGATTTCAGTTATAATTTCAGTACAAAAGTTCCACGGACTGTTCTCAAATGATGCGAATCATATTCCGTTTTTAAGTGATGAAAATAAGGATAGAAAATATTATAAAGAGAACGATATAAGTCCGTCGATGGCAATTGTTTTGAGCCAACTGTTCCATTACAATTTAAATCCGTCAATAAAAAATCTTTACTATAAAGGAAAAGGTTACGAGCTTTTAAGTTTATACTTTAACCGTTCCGAAGATCCTAATGCTGAACAATGTCCATTTTTAATTGACGAGGAAAACGTAATGAAAATCAGGAAAGCCAAAGAAATCATCATTGCTAATATGTCTGAACCGCCGGGTTTGGAAGAATTGGCAGACAAAGTTGGCTTGAGTTTAAAAAAATTAAAAATGGGTTTTAAGCAGATTTATGGAGATACGGTTTATGGTTATTTATTTGACCATAAAATGGATTATGCGCGACAACTTTTAGACAGCGGTTCATATAATGTGAACGAAGTCGGACTGAAAATTGGATATAGCACTGGAAGTCATTTTATTGCTGCATTCAAAAAGAAATTTGCCACAACACCAAAGAAATATTTGATGTCATTAAACCAAAATACCTAATTCGATAGATTTCGTAAATCAAACAAGAATTAAAAAATTGTTAATCAAAAACCAAAAAAAATAAGTTTATTTACTTTTATAAAAAATAAAAATTACCACAATGAAAGGAGTATTATTAGTAAATCTGGGTTCCCCAGAAAGTCCAACTGCAAAGGATGTAAAACCTTATTTAGATGAATTTTTGATGGATAAATACGTTATTGACGTACCATTTTTACTCCGAGCGTTATTAGTTCGTGGTGTAATTTTACAAACTAGGCCAAAAAAATCGGCGGCTGCTTATGCAAGAATATGGACCGATGAAGGTTCTCCTTTGATTGTAATTTCCAAAAGAATGCACAAAAAAGTGCAAAGTTTGGTCGATATACCGGTTGCTCTAGCGATGCGTTACGGAACAATTACCATCTTAAAAGGGCTGCAAGAATTGCATAATAAAGGCGTAAATGAAGTGATGCTTTTTCCACTATATCCGCAACACGCCATGGCATCTACAACTACGATTGTGGTATTGGCTGAAGAATTGCGCGCAAAACATTTTCCCGAAATGAAATTCACGAATGTTCCTGCATTTTATAACAAACCGGACTACATCCAGACATTAGCAAATTCTATCAAAAAACATTTGGACACTTTTGAATATGATCACTTGTTGTTCTCCTATCATGGAATTCCGAAGCGACATATTCGCAAAACTGATGTTACAAAATCGCATTGCCAAATTGATGGTTCTTGTTGCAACACAGCTTCTGTAGCGCATGAATTTTGCTACCGTCACCAATGTTATGAAACCACAAAACAGGTGGTAAAATTACTTGGCATTCCCGAAGGTAAATACAGCCAAACCTTTCAATCTCGATTGGCTGGAGACAAATGGTTAACTCCATACACCGATGTTGAAGTAAACAAAATGCCCGAAAAAGGAATTAAAAAACTAGCTGTAGTAACGCCAGCTTTTGTTTCTGATTGTCTAGAGACGCTAGAAGAAATAGCCATGGAAGCCAACCACGAATTTAAAGTTCATGGTGGTGAAGAATTTTTAGCAATACCGTGTATGAATGATGGTGATGAATGGTGTGGAACTGTTGCAAATTGGATAAAGGAATGGAGTAAATAATAATAAATGGAAATTTATAATTACATAAAATCGTTGCACCTCATCTTTGTCATCACATGGTTTGCTGGTTTATTTTATATCGTTCGCTTGTTTGTGTATCAAATTGAAGCCAACGATAAAACCTCGCCAGAGAAAGAAATTCTGCAAAAGCAATACAAAATAATGACCTATCGTCTGTGGTATATCATTACTTGGCCTAGTGCAATTTTGGCTTTAGGTTTTGCTATTTGGTTGTTGATTTTAATGCCTGCCTGGTTGCAAATGCCATGGATGCATGTCAAATTGGGATTTGTAGTTTTGCTCATTGCTTACCAAATAAAATGTCATTTGATTTATAAAGAACTGCAGAATGATGTTGTCAACTACTCCTCTAACTTTATGCGCTTGTGGAATGAAGGCGCAACGATAATATTGTTTGCTGTGGTTTTTTTAGTAATTTTAAAAAATGCTTTCAACTGGATTTATGGTGTAATTGGAATTGTTTTGTTTTCAGTTTTGATCATGTTGGGCTTTAAGTTCTATAAAAGAATTCGGGAAAAGAAATAGTATTCAGTCGCAGTTTTCAGTTAATACTGCTGAGACCGAACACTGAACACTGAACACTGAACACTATGCTAAACGGCTTCAAAATGTCAATGCTATCACTTCGAATTAGGATTTTCCTATCGATGATTATGTTGATAGTAATTGCATCTATTTTGATGGCATCTATTTCTATTATTCAATTTAAAAACGAAGCCAAAGAGTACCATCAAAAACGATTAGACCAAAAAGAATTTGCCATAAAAGAACATATCAATTATGTGCTTGCCAATACTACGTATCCGCTTACTGAGAGGAATCTTCCATTGATTTTTAAAGATAAAATCCACGAATTAGCAGACATTCACAACCTCGAAATCAACATTTATGGCTTAAACGGAAAGCTGTTGAAATCATCCAAAGCTTCCTTTTCTGTTGATAAAGTAGCACCGCCAATTCCGAATTATGTTTTGAAACTCGTTCAATCTTCGGTCGAGAAAAGATATGTTGATATTAAAAGTATCAACGGTGTTAAAAACCGCTCTTCCTACAGCCAAATCAAGGATGACAAGTTCAAACCTTTAGGCATTTTGAATATTCCTTATGTGGAAGATGATAGTTTCTACCAAAATGAATTACAACAATTCTTGCTTCGATTAAGTCAGGTGTATTCCTTTATGTTGATTATCGCGTTTGCTTTGGCGTATTTCCTTTCGAGTTATATTACCAAATCGTTGAAGACCATTTCTGATAAAATAAACGAAACAAGTTTGAACCAAAAGAACGAGAAAATAGTCATTGAAGCCAACAGTCGCGAGATTAATTCGTTAATCAATGCTTATAACAAAATGGTTGACAAACTCGAGGAAAGTGCCACGATGCTTGCCCAAAGCGAACGTGAACAAGCGTGGCGCGAAATGGCAAAACAAGTGGCGCACGAAATTAAAAATCCGTTGACGCCAATGCGTTTGACGGTACAAAGTTTTCAGCGAAAATTTGATGCCACCGATCCCGAATTAAAACAAAAACTAAACGATTATTCTAAGACTTTGATTCAACAAATTGATACCATGAGTGCTGTAGCATCAGCATTTTCTAACTTTGCTTCGATGCCAGCACAACAAAACGAAACCCTCAATGTGGTGCAGGTTGTCGAATTAGCGTTGGATATTTTCAACGAAGATTTTATCGTTTTTGAAAGCAATAAAGAATACGTAATTTCCAAATTAGACAGAACACAACTGATACGCATTATCACCAATTTGGTTAAAAATGCAATTCAATCCATTCCGGATGAAAAAGAAGAAAAACAAGTTTTGGTTTCGGTAAATGAAGTTGAAGATAACGTTATTATTTCGGTAAAAGACAACGGAATTGGCATTGAAATCGAAAATAGAGAACATGTTTTTGAACCAAAATTCACCACAAAAACCAGCGGAATGGGTTTAGGTTTGGGAATTATTAAAAATATTATCGAAAATTACAAAGGAACTATTACATTTGAAACTGAACTCGGAAAAGGATCCACTTTTATTGTTTCGCTTCCGATTGTTAAATAACAAAACACGGATTTCACAAATTATAAAAACAAATACTTATGACTTTCGAAAACATACTCGTAACCACAGAAAACAGCATTGGACAAATCACCATCAACCGTCCGTCAAAACTAAACGCGCTCAATGTGGCTACTATTCAAGAACTGCACAACGCTTTTGAAACGTTGGACGAAAACCCAGAAGTGCGCGCCATTATTATCACGGGCGAGGGCGAAAAAGCATTTGTAGCTGGTGCAGATATTTCGGAATTTGCTAATTTTTCGATAGAAGAAGGCGCGCAACTGGCGGCTCAAGGACAAGAATTATTGTTTGATTTTGTCGAGAATTTAAAAACACCGACCATTGCAGCTATTAATGGATTTGCACTTGGTGGCGGGTTAGAATTGGCCCTATCTTGCCATTTCAGAATTGCTTCCGATACTGCCAAAATGGGTTTGCCTGAAGTATCGCTTGGCGTCATTCCAGGTTATGGCGGAACGCAGCGTTTGCCCCAATTGATTGGCAAAGGTCGCGCTATGGAAATGATTATGACTGCCGGAATGATTTCTGCCGAAGAAGCGTTTCGTGCCGGATTAGTAAATCATGTAGTGCCACAAGCCGAGCTTTTGGATTTTACCAAAAGCATCGCAACTAAAATTATAAGAAACTCTCCTTATGCCATTGGCAGAGCCATAAAATGTGTCAATGCCAACTTCAAAGAAGGCATCAATGGCTATGAAACCGAAATCAGAAACTTTGGCAAATGTTTTGGCACCGAAGACTTTAAAGAAGGAACCACGGCTTTTTTAGAGAAGAGAAAAGCAAACTTTAAAGGGAACTAATTACAGTTCTTTTTCTTCTTCCTTATCCGATGAATTCAGGAATTTTGCCATGTCCTTTAGTTTGTTAATAGGCACCGTTTTGATTGCCTCTTGCCAATCAACATCTTCTTCTTTTAGAATAAACTTATTGAGCGGATGATTTTTTTGTAGTTTCTGAGCACTGTTCGGTTTGAAAACAATCAGGTCGTTGGGTTCACAATGCAGGAGTTCGCAAACAATTTCGATATGGTCAAGACGAAGCGATCTTATCTCAGCATTGAGCAAACTAGTTGCAGAGTGCGGGGAAAAGCCAGCTTTTACTAAAAACGAATGGGGTCTTTCAATTTGTCGGGCTTTCATAACTGCTTCTACGTCAAAATATAGCATGATTACATTGGTTTTTTTATTAATACTATATCAAATATACAAAAACTGGAGCGTACTCTTAAAAAATTAAATACAAATATACTAAAGTTAGATATTACTATTAAATAACTAAATATGAATATGTAAAAGTTAGATATGGATTTTATAAAACTAAATATGGATTTGCAAAATCTAGATATGTATATTATAAAACTAAATATGGATTTGCAAAATCTAGATATAAATATGTAAAAACACGAATTTTTTATTAAAAAAGTAGTTATTAAAAGAGAACTAATGTCCTCTTTTTTACTTCTCGCCCTCCCATTCGGCATAAAACTGCGAAAGAAAGTTTTCCATGAAGAGATGCCGTTGCAAAGCAATCTTTTTCCCGGTTGCTGTATTCATTTTGTCCTTGAGCAACAATAGCTTTTCATAGAAATGGTTGAGCGTTGGTGCTTCTGAATTTTTGTATTCTTCCTTGCTCATAGCCAAGTTTGGAGCAATTTTGGGATTGTATAATACTCTGTTTTTGAATCCGCCATAATTAAAGGTTCGCGCAATTCCGATAGCACCAATGGCGTCCAATCTATCTGCATCTTGAACGATTTCGAGTTCTTTAGATGTAAATTGTTTGTCAAAATTGCCGCCTTTAAACGATATGTTTTCGATGATATTTATAACGTGAGCGATGGTTTGCTCATCAACATTTTCATTTTCTAAAAAAGTACGTGCCGTTTTTGGTCCAACGGTTTCATCGTTATCATGAAATTTACTATCGGCTATATCATGAAGCAACGCTCCGAGTTGAACGACTGTTATGTCGCAATCTTCTTCTTTAGCAATCAAAAGTGCATTCTTATAAACGCGTTCTATATGAAACCAATCGTGTCCACCTTCGGCGTTTTCGAGTTTTTCTTTTACGAAAGAAATGGTTTTGTCAATTAACATCGATTATCCAATCATCGCTGGTTCCACCCATTTGAAAAGTGTTGACTCGGCAGGAATAATTAATCGTTCGGAAACTTTTGCCATTCTGGCTGGCAGCTTCATTAGATAATCTCTTGCTTTTTCGGCTTCGTCCGTCAAGCCGGAAAGTTTGTCGATTTCCCATTTTTCGATTAGTTTTTGCATAATATCAACATAATCTGATGCGGTGTAAACGCCAATTCGTTGGGCAGAATCGGAAAAATTTAAAAACGCAGAGCTTATTTTTTCTCCTGATTCTCTCAAGAATTGTGCTGGCATTACTATTTTCTGTTTCATCATATAATTGAACGCCAATAGCATTTCGCTTGGGTCAACTTTGAAAATCTGAGTGACAAATTCGCTATACGCATGGTGATGGCGCATCTCGTCGCCCGCAATCATTTTGCATATTTTTGATAGTTTCTTGTCGCCATATTCTTTAGCCAATTGTGCCACTCTGTTATGAGAAACATAAGTGGCTAATTCCTGAAAACTAGTATAAACAAAATTCTTATACGGATCACGACCAGTGCCAATATCAAAGCCATCGGCAATCAAATGTTGTGTGGTAATTTCAATTTCGCGCATGTTTACACGACCGGATAAATACAAATATTTGTTCAACAAATCGCCGTGACGGTTTTCTTCGCTTGTCCATTGACGAACCCATTTTGACCAACCATTTCGTTCTACATTATCAACACCTTCTACATCCATCAACCACGATTCGTAGGTTGGCAAAGCTTCTTCAGTGATGGTATCGCCAACAAGGGTTACCCAAAAATCGTATGGTAAGTCTTTGGCAATTTCTCTTAATTCTTTTACTTCTTCAAAAAAAGTATCGCTTTCGGAATTGGGCAAGAAATCGGTTGGTTGCCAAATTTTTTCTGCCGGAATCAAATATTGCTCCATGAAACCTTCTACTTTATTTTCTAGAAATTGCATCACTTCTAGACGAATGTTTTGTATCGACATTATTTAAATTTTAATAGATTGTATTACTGCTTTTTCTGTTTTAACCATCAATTCTTCAAAAGAAAATTCGCTTACAGGAATAGCTTCGTGAATTATAAATTGCAAATGATTTCCCAATCCCACTGGAAAGGCACCAAATTTAACCATTTTCCATGAATTATTTACAGTAATGGGAACAACATAAGCCGAAGGCGCATTTTTACATAAGATTTTTAAGCCGCTTTGGGCAAATTCTTTAGGTTTTCCATCCTTGCTTCTAGTTCCCTCCGGGAAAATAACCGATGAATGTTTGTTGATTTCAATGTCTTCTGCTAGTTTTTTTATCAATGGTATGGCTTGTTTCGGATCTTTTCTATCAATGAGAATTGAACCGCCGTGACGAAGATTATAGGACACGCTTGGAATGCCTTTTCCTAATTCCTTTTTGCTGACAAACTTGGCATGAAAACGTCTTAAAAACCAAATAATTCCAATAATATCATACATGCTTTGATGGTTAGAAACAAAGATTATGGGAACGTTTCTTGGAATAGTATCTCTGTTTTCAAACGTATATCGTGTGCCTAAAAGGTTAGTGCATTTGGTTAAAAAAAAATTTAAATAGTCAACGCTTTTCTTGTGTGCTTGATAACCAAAAACGTTGAAACATAGCCATTGTATTGGATGAAAAACGACCAAACAAAATCCAAAGCATAAATAATATACTGCAGATATTGGGTACGAAATAAGTTTTTCCATATGACTAAAATAGAAAACAAAATTAAGGAATATATTTTTCTCAGCAATTGTTTATAATTCTTAAAATTTCAAATGATATTACAACAAAAAAACATTATTTTTATGCCACAAAATTTTAAAGAAAATGAGTTCAGAAAAAGAAGCCAAATTAAAAGCATTACAACTAACGCTTGACAAATTAGACAAAGCATACGGCAAAGGAACCGTAATGAAAATGGGCGATAAAGCCATAGAAGAAGTAGAAATAATTCCGTCAGGTTCACTTGGTTTAGATTTAGCTTTGGGCGTAAACGGGTATCCAAGAGGAAGGGTTATCGAAATATATGGTCCAGAATCGTCGGGAAAAACTACGTTAACTTTACATGCTATTGCCGAAGCCCAAAAAGCAGGAGGAATTGCCGCTTTTATAGATGCCGAACATGCTTTTGATAGAAATTATGCTGAAAAACTTGGCGTAGATATTGAAAACTTAATTATATCACAACCCGATAACGGTGAACAAGCACTCGAAATTGCTGAGAACTTGATCCGCTCTGGCGCTATAGATATTGTCGTTATTGACTCGGTTGCTGCTTTAACCCCTAAAAGCGAAATTGAAGGCGAAATGGGTGATTCTAAAATGGGATTGCACGCTCGATTGATGTCACAAGCATTGCGAAAATTAACTGGAACGATTAGCAAAACCAATTGCACCGTGTTTTTCATCAATCAGTTGAGAGAGAAAATTGGAGTTATGTTTGGAAATCCAGAGACAACTACTGGTGGAAATGCGTTAAAATTCTATGCTTCGGTTCGATTGGATATTCGCCGATCTACACAGATAAAAGATGGTGAAAACGTAATTGGAAATAGAACCAAAGTAAAAGTGGTTAAAAATAAAGTGGCACCACCGTTTAAAGTTGCCGAATTTGACATTATGTATGGTGAAGGAATTTCAAAAACAGGAGAAATTCTTGATTTAGCCGTTGAATTTGAAATCATCAAAAAAGCAGGTTCTTGGTTTAGCTATGGCGATACCAAACTTGGTCAAGGAAGAGACGCTGTGAAAGTTTTAATCAAAGACAATCCAGAATTAGCCGATGAATTGGAACAAAAAATAAAAGATTATATCAAAGAAAGTAATGCTTAAAAAACTAAATCACGCCTAGAGCGTGATTTTTTTATTGCCTTAACGCAACTCATTTAAAAACATCAAAATGCTTGAAGTTGTTTTAAAATAGCGGCTCTAACACTTTCTTTAACCGTTTTTCTATACTCTGATTTTTGATTTTTAGTTTCAAAAAAATGATGTATTTTAACTCTCATTTGACCAGGACTTCCGCTAAAAAAAGTGTATGAGAAACGTTTTTTATTATCCGCAAATGTAATGGGTACAATCGGGATTTGATGTTCAACCGCTAATCGGAAAGCACCGTCTTTAAACTCATCCAGCACAATTGATTCGTCCAAAGGAACACCGCCTTCTGGAAAAATACAAATACTATAACCTTGGTCTATTTTTTTCTGCGCTCTTTCAAAAACTGCCATTCTGCTTCTTGAACTGTTTCTATCAACCAAGATACAAGTTCGTTTGTAAAAAAATCCAAAAAGAGGAATCTTGGCTAATTCAGTCTTACCCACAAAAACAAAAGGATTTTTAACTACTGAAAGCATCAACATTATGTCGGTCATCGAGGTATGATTAGAAACAAACATATAACTTTTCCCTTCAATGATTTCTTCTTCAGTTTCCACTTTTGGATAAAAACCCATTCCAAAGAGAATAACTTTTGCCCAAATTCTAGCCATCACAAAAAAATAGGGATACCATTTTTCTTTAAGTATGGAAATAAAAAGAAACGGAAACATAATGATAATGGGAATCGCCATCAAAACGTAGAACCAAATGCGATAAAGCGTCCAAAAAATAATTTTCAATGCTTTCATATTGTCAAATGTAATGAAAGGTATGCAGTTTTTAATACAAACGTTTAACTTTGCGATTGAAATTAAAACATCATGTCAAAAATATTAACTGGAATTCAAAGCACAGGTACACCACATTTAGGAAATTTATTAGGTGCTATTTTGCCTGCCATTGAACTATCAAAAAATCCTGCGAACGAATCATTTCTTTTTATAGCAGACATGCATTCGATTACGCAAATAAAAAATGGAGACGAACTTCGTCAAAACACCTACAGCACGGCTGCGGTCTGGTTGGCTTGCGGATTAGATGTTAATAAAGTGATTTTTTACCGCCAATCCGATGTGCAACAAACGGCTGAACTATCTTGGTATTTGAGTTGCTTTTTCCCTTTTCAACGCTTGACTTTGGCACATTCTTTTAAAGACAAAGCCGATCGATTAGAAGATGTAAATGCTGGTTTGTTTTCTTATCCAATGCTGATGGCTGCTGATATTCTGTTGTATAATGCCAATTTTGTTCCAGTAGGAAAAGACCAATTGCAACATATAGAAATTACGCGAGATGTTGCTTCAAGATTTAATCATCAAATGGGAGAAACGTTTGTAATTCCTGAAGCCAAAATTGAAAAAGACACCATGTATGTTCCTGGCACTGATGGTCAAAAAATGAGTAAATCTCGTGGTAACATCATCAATATTTTCTTGGATGATAAAGCATTGCGTAAGCAAATCATGAGCATCGAAACCGACAGTACACCTCTAGATGAACCTAAAAATCCTGATACCTGCAAAATATTTAGTCTTTATAAATTATTAGCAGATACCCAACAAGTTTCAGAAATGAAAACTAAATATGCCAATGTGAGTATGGATTTTGGATATGGACATGCTAAACAAGAATTGTTTGAATTGATCATTGCCAACTTCAAAACCGAACGAGAAAAATATAACTACTACATGAGCAATCTTCCGGAAGTTAATGCTTTGTTGAAACAAGGAGCGACAAAAGCAGGAGCGATTGCTAATGAAGTCATAAAAAGAGTTCGTGAAAAATTAGGGTTTGAATAAAATTTATACATTTGATAAAAATTTATTTTATATGAAAAATATTGTTTTAATTGTACTACTGACTTTTTTATCTTTCACAGCATTTTCACAAAACATAAAATATGTAGAAGAAAAAAATCCGGAATTAAGTAAAACACTTGCTAAGGTTCACACTAGTAGTGCTTATGGGTTCAAAAATTATTTGGTTAAAACTTTTATAATCAACCCTGATTTAGGATATTCAAAAGTTGAAAACCTCGAAAGAGCTAAGCAATATACGTATATTTCTGTTAGTTTTTTAGGTAAAGAAATCACTACAAAGTTATATAAAGTTGATTCCCTTATCAACCCAGAAATAATGAGCGTTGTTGAAGTTCCTACAGGTTTTGAAATTAGTTTCAACCTGGGTTTAGCAGAGGATAGGACAGAAGAATCATTTGTTTTAATCATTCCGCAAAAATAAATTTTATACTGCTTCAAACAATTTTCCCGGCAAAGGTCGGATTACGCCTTTCAACTCCATATTTAATAGTAGTGCCGAAATTCTAAAGATTGGGAAATTGCATTCGAGAGCGATGATATCCAATAATTGTTTTCCATTTCTTTGAAGGTAATCGTAAATTTTTTGTTCTTCGTTATCTAAAACAACGAACAATTGTTTTTGAACAGATTTGCTTGATTTAGTTTCCAATTCCCAATTTAAAATATAGACCAAATCAGCTGCGGAAGTCATTAAATTTGCACGTTGTGTTTTGATTAAATTATTGCATCCTTGACTGTATTTATCCGAAGTTCTTCCAGGAACGGCAAACACATCACGGTTATAATCATTGGCAATCATTGCAGTAATTAATGAACCTCCTTTTTCAGCACTTTCAATCACAACAGTAGCTTCGCTCATGCCAGCAACAATTCTGTTTCGACGGACAAAGTTTTCCTTTTCTGGATTGGAATTGCTCCAAAACTCGGTGATAAATCCACCGTTTTCCTCCATTTTGGCAACATACTTTTTGTGGATTTTGGGATAAATTTGGTTTAAACCATGTGCCAAAACACCAATAGTTTGCAGATTATTGTCCATTGCAGCTTGATGCCCAACAATGTCAACGCCATAAGCAAATCCACTAACAATTATTGGATTGAATATGGCTAAATCTTCAATCAATTTTTTACAAAAATTTGTTCCATAAGAAGTGATTTCTCTTGTGCCAACAATGCTAATTAATTTTCTGTTTTCGAAGTTTAAATTCCCTGATGCAAACAATAAAATTGGTCCATCAATACAATGTTTCAATCGGTCTGGATAATTTTCGTTTTGGTAATCTAAAACCGTTATTTTTTCTTTCTCAATGAATTGTAATTCTTTTTCGGCTTTTTCAAAAACGGTTTTATCTTTTAAGTTTTTAAGCAAAACATCGCCTATTCCATCAATAGATTTTAACTGACTGGATTTTGAACTAAATACATTTTCTGCTGAACCGCAATGATTTATCAATTTTTTGGCAACAATATCGCCAACACCATCTATTTTTAAAAGTGCTAAAACATGAAAAAGTTCCGTTGAATTCATATCATTAATTTCTCCTAAAAATAATAATTTTTTTCAGGGATTGTTAATAAATTTTATCGATATTTTTTTGATACTATCATTGTTTCTCTAAATTTGTTGATATGAAGATTGAGCAATACATTTCCCAATTATTATACCGTTATCAATGTGTTACTGTCCCTGGTTTTGGTGCATTCTTAACTGAATTTCAGTCGGCACAACTCGATGAGAATTCACATTCGTTCTATCCTCCAAAAAAGATGCTTTCTTTTAATCCATTTATTAAAAATAATGATGGATTATTGGCAAACCATTTAGCGCAAGCTGAAAAAATATCTTATGAAATTGCCGTAAATATTATTCAAAATGAAGTGTCGCATTGGAAGACTAAAATTCAAGAAATTGGTAACTTTTCCATGAAAAACATTGGTTATTTTTCATTGAATGCTGAAAAAAATATTGTTTTTATTCCTGTGGATCAAATCAATTATTTTACAGCATCCTTTGGTTTAAGTTCATTTATTTCCCCTTCTGTAAAACGTGAAATTTCTAAAAAAGAAGCTGAAAAACTTGAAGAGATTGCCCCAATAATTTTCATTCCTGAAAAAAGAAGAAATTATTCGTCTTTGAAATATGCTGCTATCATTACTATTTCCATAGGATTAGCAGGTGCTTTAGGTTATAAAATTTATA
>JAYVNT010000502.1:0-9385 GCA_043758285.1 Flavobacterium sp. | reverse complement strand
ATAACTCCACTTCCTGCAATTACAAATTTGGCATCAATTCCTTTTTCTAGTATAGGATTCCAAACAGAATTAATAAAGCTCACAATGCCTTCATAGTTTGGTCTGTAACTTATTTTTCCAATAAATCCATAAATTATAGAGTCTGAAATTATAGTAGTAAAATTTGCATCTGGTATGATTTTATTTTCAATATAAAATCCAAAAGGAAGATTTGGCAAACAAAGAGCATTAGCTAATTTTGGAAAAGAAACATCCGATTTTTTTACTACAATAGGAATATCAATGCGTGTTAAATTTTTTTTTACTTTTTTAAAACCAAAAAAAAATAAAAGTTTAAGTTTTAATTTTCTTATTAAATTACTTTCATTTTTAATTCGAGTTTGATATTTTTCAAAATAAACATCATCAATGTCGCAAACAATTTTAATAGTTAAATCCAATGGAATAGCCATGATTGGCTCTAAATACCTGCTAAAAATAAAATTATAATGATTTTTATGATAAGTATTTAAAAAGAAGTCTTTCACTTGGTTAAAAAACAATTTCTTTAGTTTTTTTTGTTTATTTGAAAGAAAAAAAGAATAGCCAGGTTCGAGTATAGAAAAGTCATTTAAAGGAATAAAATATAATTCTCTTATGGAATTGTTACTTTTCTTTATTTGCTCTATTTCTTTTTCATAGCCCATTAAAAGCAAGTCTATAGTATACTTCTTTGATAGTGCTTCTATTAAAAACCATGTTCTTTGACGTTTACCATCAGTCAGAGGCCAATTGGAAGAATTGGTAATGAATAAAATAGATTGCTTAACCATTATATAATTTGGTCATAATTTTTTCATTATAAAATCTAAACATATAATTAAAAATCCTCCCTGACAACTTTCCGTAACGGTAAATATTTTTATAAAAAAAATGCCTTTTAAAGATATAATAAAGTGCTTTTTTTGTCAAGGAATCATTGTATTCTATTGCTTTAAAAAAAAGGATATAGTTGGGATAAATAATTTCAAAAACTTCTTTGATATCTGAACGACTATACCAATATCTAAAACTTAAATAAGAACACATCTGCTCAAAATCTTGTGGACTGTATTTTTCTATTGGTTTATTTGTAAATTTTTTGAAAAAAGTTATAGTTTCAGCTATCATTCCTTGCATAACTCCAACTCCTACTGATCGAATTAAAACAGTAGTAAGTACTTCTTTAGTATCAAAATCAAATTCCTTATTTAATGAACTCTCAATGGTAATACGATTATCTTTTCGGGGAGCACGCTCAATAACTGTTTTCAAAGCATCAAACATCACAAAAGGATTCCTACTCATACTATTTTTTGAATAACGATAATAAACTAGAAACTCAGAAATTGTTTTTTGTCTGCCACCAGCTTTTACAGCTCTAATCCAAAAATCCCAATCTTCAACACTTTTTAAGCTTTCATCAAAACTACCAGCTGCCTGAACCAAAGCACTACTTATACAGATAGAATGACAAGGACCTAAATTACTTCTAAAAACATCAGGAATGATTTTGTTTTTTTTAATTGCATTGGTGTGACCTAAAATTGTCTTACCATCTTCTTTCACATAAGTATATCCGTATTGAATCAAATCATAATCATCACATTCTTTTGAAAAATCCAGTATGGTTTTTAAACATTTTGGATATAAAAAATCATCTGAATCTAAAAAAATAATACGCTGTCCACTAATGTTTTCTATTCCATAATTCCTTGCAGATGAAAGTCCTCCATTTTTCTTTTCAAATAATTTTATACGAGAATCTTTAGTCACAAATTGATTTGCAACGTGGTTTGTATTATCCGTACTGCCATCATTTACTACTATTGCTTCCCAATCAGGAAAAGATTGCTGCAACAAAGACTCTAAACACTGCGGTAAAAAATGGGCTTGATTATAACAGGGTATAACTATTGAAAAAAAAGTACTCAATTTAAAACAATTTGATAGTTTCTATAACAGCATGGTAAATTTTATTTTCCAAAACGCTCATTCATTACTTCCTTAAAATTTTTTATCCTATCTATTCCAAACTCATCTAGTGCGATTGTCTGATAATAGTTCCCTCTTTCTCTAAGCTCTGTAAATATTTCCGGCGCTGGTGACCATCTGTCATGAACAACTCCACACAAACGGGTGGTAGCGACTTTTAAACCATTCTGTTTAGCTCGGATAAAAAAGTTTTGATGTTCTCCGCCTTTCAAAATAGGATTCCATCCTCCAAAAGCTTTAACTTCTGCAGTTCGGGCAATAAAAAAGTTATGCGCCAAATCGCATCTGGTAAAGGGATCTTGATAAGTTATTTTTTTCATTCTGCAAACATTTCCTTCAATGTCAAAACCGGCAAAGTATTCATATATATTTGTAGCCGGAATAAGAATATTGAATTTTAAAAACCATTTGGAAACAGCAAACTTCAACCGGTCTTTTCTGGATTTTAAATTATATTGCCGGAAAACTCCCGCTAATAAATCAAGGTTGTTTTCAATCAGCATTTTTCGCATAAGTGGTAATCGGGTTCTTGGTTCAAAAATGAAATCATCATCACATAAAACAAAATAAGGAGTCGTTGTATGTTCTAACATAACATTCCGTCCTACAGCTGTACCTGCATCAAATGGCAAATTGATATAATTGATATTCAAATCAGGGAAAAGTTTTAAAACTTCATCTTTCGAGGGAATACGGCTATCATCAGTAATAATTATTTGTCCTTTAAATTTATACTTTTGAATAGAATACAATTGATTGATAAGCTGTTGCGGACGTTCTAATGTTTTTATAAGAATGCTTACATCATTTAGTTTATCCAAATAATAATTTTCTTTTTTCTCAAATGGAATGAGATTTATAATTTTAAACATATTATTTTCCAATTATACTTTTAAAAAATTTAGCTGTTTTGCCAACAAAATCTCTTTGATTCAACTTATTGATTGTATCCTGAAGCTGTTTTGTTTTTTTAGAGTTTTGTTCAATTACCGCAGTCAATAACTCGGGATGAACTAAAGAAAAAGCTTTTTTATTTCCTTTATCTTCTAAAACATGTTCTTTTCGGACTACAAGAAATAAATTTTGACGATACCAACGTTCAATTTTTTCATTGTTCCAAATTTTAAACCTGAAATAATCAATCATTTCAAAACCATTATTTTCAAAATGAGATTGCCAATATTCCGGCCACTGCTCATTAATGTGGTTCTGCCCGCCTTGTCCGGGCAATGCAGCAGAAAATACAATTACATCAGAATGTGTCGTAAGTGACTTAATAAAACCCGCGGCCGAAGATTCTGGTAAATGCTCTGCAACTTCCAACGAAATCACCAAATCATATTTCTTATCCAAATCAAATTCTTTGGTTAAATCGTGTTCAATAAATTCGGATGCTGCTATTTTAAGAAGCGACCTGTCAACATAATCTCCATCAACACCTGTGACTTCATTAACGCCTAATCTTTTTGCTACTTCTATCCAATTTCCAAGTCCACATCCAACATCAAGTATTGATGACGGTTTAAAAACTTCAAATAACACTGGTAAAACCTGTTCGGCCGCACTTGAATTGTGGGTTATTTCGTCGTGGATATAGAGTGTATTCATAGAAAAATATTTTAGAATGTTGAGTTATAACCTACTCTTTATTATTACTTTTTTAAAATTAATTGTATTAAATTAGCTCTTAATGATATAAGCAGTTCTATTATCTAGCTGGTAAATTCTACTATTGGATTTAATTTCAGAGAGATAATCATGTACCGCTTTAGTACATCCTTCCCAAACATAATAATCATCTATTATTATAATACCATCGGTTACTACTTTAGGAAAGAGGTGTTGCAAACAAATTTTAGTGGAATCATACCAATCAGCATCTAATCGAAGAAGACTAATCTTTTCGTGTTTATTTGTAGGTACGGTATTTTCAAACCATCCTTTTATTAATTCAAAATCAACACCAGTTTTAGACATTGCCTCGTTAGCATAGTTAATTTCAGCTTTACAATTATCAAAATAATATTCGCCCTTAACATCATTTTGCCAATTCAACGCTGATTGTCCGTCTATTTCTTTGGCATCTGGCAAGCCCTCAAAGCTATCGTAAAGAAAATATTTTGATTTAGGCCCTAAAAGTTCGGCTATGCCTGCAATCATTCCACCCCTCCAAACCCCACATTCAACGATGTCTCCGATTATTTTTTTTGCTTTTTCAGCAATTTTTAGATTATTGATAAATGTTTTTTCATCAATCATGGTGTACTTTTTATTCTTAAAATAAAGTTTAGAATATTTATTGATTCTATTTTTATTTTCTCTTAACTCAATAATTTTTTTAAATAGCATTTTCATAATTATTTTTGATGTTGATAATTCCATTCAATGACGGGCACAACTGGTCCAACAAAATCTGGATCAGCGGGTTTGTTATACTTAACCATATCAATAATTTCAAAGGTTAATACATTCTCTAATTCAACTAATGCTCCAATTATTCCATCAGCAAACCAAAAGGAAAGCAAATACTTTCCATTTAGAAGTTTGGGGTATTCTATTAAAGCGGATATTGTTCCTTTTTTGGCAGGAAAAATTGGTTTATGTTCTTTCTGAAGTAATGGATTGTCTCCGCAAATCCTATTACCATACTTATCTGAAATTACAAATCCAATTATAGGTTTTGACAAAATATCTTCTGTTTCAAAATCACAAACGATTTCAATTTTATCATTTATTTGATTTATTGAAATCCTCTTTATGTATTTATTGTCAAGCTCAATTTGATTTGAATTCGAATCTTCATTATGATAAAGTGCTGCGGCATCAGTCACGTCACCTTGAAATTGTATAATTCCATTTTTAAGAAGCATCGCCTTATTACATAGACTTTGAATAGCTCCCATATTGTGACTTACAAACAAAACGGTTCGTCCTTCTCCTTTACTCACTTCTCCCATTTTTCCCAAGCACTTTTTTTGAAACTCGGCATCGCCAACAGCCAACACTTCATCAACAATCAAAATTTCACTTTCCAAGTGAGCCGCAACTGCAAAAGCAAGTCGTACATACATCCCAGATGAATATCTTTTTACCGGAGTATCAATATATCTTTCAACCCCCGAAAAAGCAACAATTTCATCAAACTTTCGTGTTATTTCTTCACGTCTCATCCCTAGAATAGCACCATTCAAATAAATATTTTCTCTACCGGTCATCTCAGGATTAAACCCTGTGCCGACTTCGAGTAAAGAAGCTATTCGTCCGTTTACCTTAAAGCCCCCTGTTGTTGGTTTTGTAACTTTACTCAACAATTTCAACAAAGTGCTTTTACCGGCACCGTTTCTACCGATTATTCCAACAGCATCACCTTGTTCGATTTCAAAATTGATATTCCGTAAAGACCAGACGTAATCACTTTCTCCCTTGGCACTTCGATCATTGATTTCTCCAATTTTCAAATAAGGGTTTTCTTTCCCTCTGACTTTATACCAAAACCGGTTTAAATCATGACTCAAAGTTCCGGTACCCACTTCTCCTAATCGGTATTGCTTGGAAATATTTTCGGCTTTTATAGCTAATTGTTTCATTTATTTAGTTTGATGAAATAATTGTAACATTCGTAATTCGTAATTCGTAATTCTTTAAACAGTGTCCATAAAGTTTTTTTCAACTTTATTATAAATCAGTACACCTAAAAAGAGAACTATTACTATTTCTATGGTGCTAATCCATAAAGTCATAGTTTTAAAACTACCTGTTCCTAAATAAGCATAACGAAAACACTCGAATATCCCTGTTAGCGGATTAATTGTAAGTAACCAGACATACTTTTCGGGAATTGCAGAACTCGGATATACTACTGGAGTAGCATACATAAATAACTGTATACCAAAGGTGAGCAAAAAAACTAAATCTTTATATTTGGTAGTTAATGATGAAAATATCATCCCCATTCCCAAAGCAAAACAAGCCATTAATAAGACAAGGAAAGGGGTTAATAAAATCCATAAGTTGGGATGTATACTTTTTTCTGCAAAAGCAAAATAAACTACAACAACAATGAACAAGCTAAACTGTATAGCAAATTTCATCAATCCCGAGACAACTATTGCAATAGGCATTATAAGTCTGGGAAAATAAACTTTCCCAAAAAGATTAGAATTATCTTTAAAAACAGTTGAGGTCTTGTTTAAAACTTCCGAAAAATAATTCCAAATAGTAATTCCTGATAAATAAAAAGCTACTTGAGGAGCACCATCAGTAGAAATCTTAGCTATTTGACCGAAAAGAACCAAATAGGTTATAGTAGTTAAAAGGGGTTGAACAAAGAACCAAATCGGACCTAAAATAGTTTGCTTATAAAAAGTAATAAAGTCTCTTTTTACAAGCATTACCAACAAATCTCTATAATGCCAAATTTCTTTAACATTTATTGAGAATAATGAGTTATTTGATTTAATTTCTTCTGTCCAGGTTTGTTGATTATTCATTATAATTTCTATAATTTAATTTTATTGTAGTTTACTTAAACTTATAGTACTGCTCCGCCATGTCAGTCCCAAAGGATTAACGAAAAATTACGCTCTATAAGCAGCTACACTTCTCTTTTTATTCTTACAATAAAACCTAATTCGACCAATTCTAATTGAATCGTATTTTTATTGATATGCTTAATTATTCCTTCCAATCCCTGAAACGGTCCACTCGTAATTGATATAACCTCATTTTTTTGAAGAGGCGTAACTTCAAACGAAGTGACTATCCCTGCCAAAGACTTTCGCAAAGCTTCAATCTCAACATCCCGAACCACTGCGGGTTTTCCCATCCAAAACAAATAATGAACTATTCCGGGCACCCTAAAAACAGCATCTCTGTTATGCTCGTCAATAGCAACAAAAACATAAGAGTTAATTAAAGGCACTTCAACTTTTTTCTTCCTGTCAGACCACTGCTTCATAACAGTCACTACAGGACAGTATGCTTCGATACCAAGTTGTTTTAAACCTTCGGCAACTTTCTTTTCTTGTTTAGATTTTGTATATAATACGTACCAAGGCATAAACTATAGTTAAGCTACTCTCTATTATTCTTTAACTTAATAATTCTGTTATTCTTCAAACAAAACAAGTCCTTTACCTTTATAATCTTCAACCGTTGTAAAATGTACTTTTCGTTTTATTTCTTTTTCTATCTTGAGAGACAATTGTTGAATATAATCAATGTTCAACTCACTACCAACCAACACAAGTTCTATAATACCGCTATCTTTACCATTGGCATAATCTCCTTCCAGTATGACTTTTTTTACTGCTCCCATTCGTTGCAATACCATTTCAACAATAGTATCCAATCCAATATATTTATGAATGATTTTTTGCAGAGTTGAAAACAAAGGATGCTGAGTGTTTGCCTTGTAGCTAATGCGATTCTGTTGATTCTCTTTCTCCAAATAACCAGCTTCAGAAAGATTGTTCAATTCTTTCCTAATAGCATTGGTAGACTCATTCATCTCTTCTGCCAAACCTCTCAAATGCGCATTAGTAGAAACATTAATGAAAAATTTTACCAAAATACGAAGACGGGTTTTAGAAGTAATAAGTGACTCTAACATAGCAACAAATAAAAAACGAGTAACAAAAGTACTCGTTTAATTGACATTACCAAATGCTAAAAAAAGAAAATAAAATTAAAATAACAAAAAAAAACTTTAAGATAAAATAAGTAATAATATCTTGTAAGTAATTTAATAAAAACAATTAACAGAAAACCAATCCCGATAGCTATCGGGAGACAACCAATAACAGAAAACCGATATTAAAACCTATTTATCGGTGTAAAACTCCTTAATCACAGTGGCAACTTGCATACAATTTTCTTTTGTCATACCAGGCCAAATAGGCAAACTTAACGAAGTAGTCGCCAGTTCTTCAGCAATAGGAAAATCACCTTTTTTATACCCCAAATGATGATATGCAACCTGCAAATGCGGAGGTATTGGGTAATGTAGTAATGTTTCAATGTCCCGCTCTGCTAAATAGTTTTGCAGAGCATCACGGCTTGTGGTTCTAATAACATAAAGGTGATAGCAATGTGTCGCTTCTTTATGGGTATGTGGCAAAATGATTTCATCAATACCTTGCAGTACGTCATCATACCAGACAGCAATTTGTTGTCGTTGATTTGTCCATTCCTTTAAATAGCGTAGTTTAACTGATAAAAAAGCAGCTTGTATTTCATCCAATCGCATATTGTTTCCTATCACTTCATTATAGTATTTTTCTTTACTACCATAATTTCGCAGCATCTGTATTTTTTCAGCCATGGCTTTACTATTGGTCGTTACGGCACCTGCATCGCCCAAAGCACTCAGATTTTTACCTGGATAAAAACTAGTTCCATTAACATCTCCCCAACTGCCTGTCAATTTTCCCTTAAAAGTAGCGCCATGTGATTGTGTATTATCTTCAATAACTTTGAGATTATACTGTTTTGCAATCGCCATAATGGCTTCCATCTCACAAGCCTGACCATACAAATGCACGGGCATTATCGCCTTTGTTTTGATTGTAATGGCTCGTTCAATCAAGGCTGGATTAATAGTATAAGTCAACCTGTCAGGTTAAACAAAAATAGGTGTTGCGCCTACATAGGAAACGGCTAATACACAGGCAATATAAGAATTTGAAGCAATTATAACCTCATCACCTAAACCTATTTCCAATGCTTTCAATGCTAAAAACAAAGCGTCTAATCCATTGCTGACACCAATAGCATACCGAGTTTGATTGAAAGAGGCTTAGTCATGTTCGAAAGCAGTGACTTTTTGACCCATGACAAACCAGTTGCTATCATAAACCGTTTCGAATGCTTGTGCCATTTCATTTCTAATGATGCTGTGTTGTGGCGCTAAATTTAAAAAAGGAATTTTTTTCATTTGTAAGTAAACAATATACGCGTTGGGAACAATTCTTCAAACCGTCAGCTTGATTCTATCCCGAACTCCAATCAGGAAGTGTTTTTTATACAATAAAACAAAAATGTATCAAGACCCGTTTTTAATAAATTTTGTTTTGATGCAACAAAGTACTCATATTTATTATAAACCACAAATAGTTAAAGAAATAATTAGTACACCTATCCATAACCTTCAACCGAAAACCGAAAACCCACAACAGATAACTAACAACCAACAACCTCCTCTCTCATCTCCCAATCTCCCAATCTCCAAGTCTCCCCATCTCCTCTCAATAACCCACAACCGATGACAAAAAAAGACCCTCGATTTCTCGAAGGTCTTTTTGCTTTTATAAATGTGTTACTTATCTCTTGATCACTCGAAGTGTTTTAACTTCTGCTCCTTGTGTTACAACAA
>JAYVNT010000501.1:0-3022 GCA_043758285.1 Flavobacterium sp. | reverse complement strand
GAGATGCCATAGTGGTAGAAGCAACTTGGTTAGGATACTTTGAGCCTTATACAACAAAAGTTGTAAGTTCGTTTGTAGGAGATATGATGCTAAATAATGGACAAACGGAAATAGCAGAAGAAAATGGACTTTCTCCTTTTGATGTTTTAGTTTTATAACCAACAAGAACACTCTGCGAAAAAATAATGAGCCTTGTACGGTTTTCTTATGGAGAGAATCCAATTGAAGATTTAAAACAAAAAATTAGACACACTTACGATTTGCATCAATTATTACAGCAAAAAGAATTTTCAGACTTCTTTAACTCGTCTGCCTTTGAAAATATGTTGTTGAAAGTTGCAAATGATGACGTAGCTAGTTTTAAGAATAATAATAAATGGTTAGAAAACCATCCGTCAAACGCAATAATATTTAAAGAATTAGAAAGTGTTTGGATAGCATTAATGCCTACATACAATGGTACATTTAAAAATTTAGTTTATGGTCAATTACCCACTGATATTGCTGTTTTGGAAACTTTGAAAAGAATTAAAGACCGAGTGAAGAGTATATCATGGTCAATTAAAATCGATTAGCAAATGAAGTTTACAGAAGAAAAATTAGAAAAGGCGTTTACCGAGTTGTTGGGGCAAGAAGGATTTCCCCACCATTTAGGCATTACCATTGACCGAAAACCCGATGAAGTATTGATAGAAGAAGATTTGCAAACATTTCTTTTAACGCAATATGCAAGTAAGGGCATTACTGTAAATGAAATAAAATCTATCATTCTTCAACTCAAATCCCTTTCGGCATCTGACTTATACGAAAGCAACAAAACATTTTTAAAAATGCTTTCAGATGGTTTTATTCTTAAACGAGAAGACCGTAACCAAAAGGATATTTATATTCAACTCATAAATTATACTGGTTTAAACAATCACCGCCAAGCCGAAGCTGACCAATTAATTTCTATTGCTGCTGAACCCGAAGTAGTTTTTCCAGCGGATAACAACATTTACAAGTTTGTTAACCAATTAGAAATTGTTGGTTCAGAAAAACGCATTCCTGACGGTATTGTTTACATCAATGGTTTGCCATTAGTTGTGTTTGAATTTAAAAGTGCAATACGTGAAGAAGCTACTATTTACGATGCTTTCAAGCAATTAACGGTTCGTTATAAAAGAGATATTCCCGAACTATTTAAATACAATGCTTTTTGTGTTATCAGTGATGGTGTAAATAACAAATCAGGTTCGTTCTTTGCTCCTTACGAATTTTTCTATGGGTGGCGAAGAGTTGCAGGTTTGGCAAAAGATGTAGACGGCATTGATAGTATGTTCACACTCATTCAGGGAATGTTTCATAAAAACCGTTTGCGAGACATTATTCGCAACTTCATTTACATTCCTGACAGCTCAAAGAAAAATGAAAAAATAGTTTGTCGCTATCCGCAATACTATGCTGCAAGGGCATTGTATGACAATATTAAGAAAGCCCAAAAGCCCGAAGGAAACGGAAAAGGCGGAACTTATTTTGGTGCTACTGGTTGCGGAAAAAGTTTCACAATGCTTTACCTCACAAGGTTGTTGATGAAAAGCGAATACTTTGAAAGCCCAACTATTGTTTTGATTACAGACAGAACAGATTTAGACGACCAACTTTCGGGACAATTTACCAACGCTAAAAATTTCATTTGCGACAATTTGGTAGTGAGTGTAGAAAGCAGAGCAAACCTAAGAGAACTTTTACAAGGGAGAGAAAGCGGTGGCGTTTTTTTGACCACTATTCATAAGTTTAATGAAGACATAGAATTACTGACCAACAGAAGCAATGTAATTTGTATTTCGGACGAAGCACACAGAAGCCAAGTAAACCTTGACCAAAAAATAAAAGTTACTGATAAAGGCGTTACCAAAACATTTGGCTTCGCCAAATATTTACACGACTCATTACCCAATGCAACATTTGTAGGTTTTACAGGAACGCCAATAGATGCAACGCTTGATGTGTTTGGAAAAGTAGTTGATGCTTACACAATGACTGAATCGGTGAAAGATGAAATCACGGTTAGAATTGTGTACGAGGGCAGAGCAGCTAAAGTATTATTGAATAATTCCAAACTTAAAGAGATTGAAGATTATTATGCCAAGTGTGCTGAAATTGGAAGCAATGAAAATCAAATAGAGAAAAGTAAAAAAGAAATGGCACAGATGTATGCCATTATTGGAGACCCAGACCGTTTGAAAGCAGTTGCAGAAGATTTTGTAACCCATTATGAGAAAAGAGTTTCGGAGGGTTCAACCGTAAAAGGCAAAGCAATGTTTGTGTGCAGCACCCGAGAAATTGCTTATGAATTGTATAAAAACATTATTGCATTAAAACCTGAATGGAATGAAATACTTGCAGCCGAAGAAGGAGTAGAACTAACCGACAAAGACAAACGAGAACTGAAACCTATTGAACAGATTAAACTCATTGCAACCAGAGGGCAAGACGACACAAAAGAACTTTACGATTTATTAGGCACAAAAGAATACCGCAAAGAACTTGACCGCCAATTCAAAAACGAAAAATCAAATTTCAAAATTGCCATTGTGGTTGATATGTGGCTCACTGGTTTTGATGTGCCTTTCTTAGATAGCATTTATATCGACAAACCAATTCAACGGCATAACTTAATTCAAACTATTTCAAGGGTAAACCGCAAATTTGAAGGTAAGAACAAAGGTTTGGTTGTTGATTACATCGGCATCAAAACACAAATGAATTTGGCGTTGAAACAATACAGCGAAGGCGACAAAGACAATTTTGAAGACATTACAGAATCAATCATCATTGTAAGAAATCATTTAGACTTATTGGCTAAACTGTTTCACACGTTTGATAGCTCAAAATATTTCAAAGGCACAACGCTTCAGCAATTAAACACTTTGAATTTGGCTGCTGAATATGTGCAACAAGCCAAAGAATTTGAAAACCGATTTATGGGTTTGGTAAAGCGACTGAAAGCTGCTTATGATATTTGTGCAGGAAGCGAACA
>JAYVNT010000500.1:0-3026 GCA_043758285.1 Flavobacterium sp. | reverse complement strand
TGTTGATATCCATTAAAATTAAATCAAAAGCTTCTCGTTCAAGAGCAACTAATGCAGCATAACCATCATCAACAATAGTGCAACTCATATTGCTGTTTTGTATAATCTTTTTGGTAACCACTTGGTTTATTTTATTGTCTTCCACAACCAAAATATTATATAAATGGCTTGTCGATAAATCTACTTCAATATTATTGATAATGCTTTTGGATTTTTCTTCATTATATTCAAACCCTATGGTGAACGAAAAAGTAGTGCCCACATTTTCTTCACTTTCTAAATGAATTTCGCTATCAAATAATTTTACCAAACTCGATACAATGGATAAACCTAATCCAGTACCTTGATAATCTTCCTCTTTTCGTTCTATCTGAACAAATTTGTCAAACACTTTTTCTTGATCTTCTTTCGCAATCCCAATTCCCGTATCCTTTATTTTAAATTCAATGAAATAGATTTTTTCATCCACTTTTTTCAAATCGGCAATAATGGAGACTTCACCATTTTTTGTAAACTTCAAGGCATTACTAACTAAGTTCATAATAATTTGAGACAAACGAAGTTTATCTCCAATTAAAAACTCAGGAATAGCGGTGTCAATTTCAACTGTGAATAGATCATTATTCTTATCTGCAATATAATCAACAGAATTTTTAATCATGTTTATTTCATCTGCCAAGTTGAAAATCAAATTTTCTAACACTATTCGTTTTTCTTCTATTTTATTAATTTGAAGAATATCATTCACCAATGAAAGCAAATATTTAGCGGAAAATTTCAAAGATTTTAGATGCGGACTATTGCCCAACTCTTTGTGCTCGTCTAATATAATATTTGTTATCCCGATAACGCCATACAAAGGCGTTCTCAATTCATGAGTTATAGTAGATACAAACTGCGATTTAAGTTGGGTTGCTTGTTCTGCAGCTTCTTTTGCTAAAACAAGTTCTTCATTAGCATTTTTCAAATCGATATTAGTTTGCTCTCTTATTTTTATATTTTTATACAAGGTGAGTAACAATAACAATAATATAATCAGAATTACAATAAACAGAATCACGATTAGTTTAGAGTCTTTTATACTTTTCTGGTGTTTTTCGTTTTGTTTTTCAACTATATCTAATTGATTTTTATTTTCATCTAATTCTATTTGAACAGAAGCATTTTTCAATTTATCAAGTTTTTCTTTAGAATAGACAACCTTGCTAAGTGAATCTAATTTTGTTTTATATTCGAGCGCCTTTTTTGGCTCATTAAAATGCTTGTAATGGTGAACAAGATTTTCATATACATTAATCAAAAAAGTTTCAAATTGATTGTTTTGAGCAATTTTTTCTGCCGTAAAATAATAGTTTTCGGCAACATCTTTTTTATCAATAAAAGTTGCATTAATTCCTAAAAGTAAGTTCATTGACATCTTTGCTTCCGCAGATCCTGACGTCAAAATTTTATCTTTAATTTCTTTAACTACATTATTCCCTTCATCAAATTTATCGATAGAAAAATAAGCACTCGCTAGATTGATTTTTGTAAACTCTATTTGAGATGTGTCCTTGATTTTTTCAGCATAATAAAGTGCCTTTTTATAATATATAATTCCTTTTGGAACATCAATTTCATTGAAATAGTATACGCTTCCCAGATTACCATATATCCAATTAAAGAGTTTGTCATTATTGGCACTTTTAGCATAATACAGTGCTTTACTGTAAAATTCTATTGCTTTTTTTGTATCAGAGCATTCATTATAGATAACTCCGATGGTGTTGTAAGATTGAGCAATATAAGAATTGTCATTGATTTCAAACGAATTGACTAATGCATGTTTTGAAATTTCTAAGGCGTCATCATATTCGGATTTATTAAACTCAGTTACTGCCCTAACGAGCAATTTTTCAATGACATCTTTCTGCTTTTTATTATCCTGTGCTACCGAATTGGTTAAGCCCAAAAATAAAAATAGGATCAAGCTAATGTATTTGGCTTTGTTCATAGGGTTAGTTAAACATTCAAATATATATTTTTTATTGAAAAAAAAATCCCGTTTTCACGAGATTTTCTATTTACTAGATTAATTTCTAATCAATTTACGATATTTAATGCGTTTTGGAGTTACATCAACCCCTAATCTTTTTCTTTTGTTCTCTTCATACTCTGAAAAACCACCTTCAAAATAATACACTTCAGAATTGCCTTCAAATGCCAATATGTGGGTGCAAATTCTATCTAAGAACCATCTATCGTGGCTAATTACTACAGCGCAACCAGCAAAGTTTTCCAAACCTTCTTCCAAAGCACGAAGTGTATTGATGTCCAAATCATTGGTTGGCTCATCCAATAATAACACATTTCCTTCTTCTTTCAAGGTCATTGCTAAATGCAAACGGTTACGCTCACCACCGGATAAAGCCGATACCTTTTTATTTTGATCGCTTCCGCCAAAGTTAAATCGTGATAAATACGCTCTCGAGTTGACTTGTCTTCCGCCCATCATGATTAATTCTTGTCCGTCGCAAAAGTTTTCCCAGATAGATTTGTTTGTATCAATATTGGAATGCGCTTGGTCGACGTATGCAATTTTAACCGTATCTCCAACACTGAATTCACCAGAATCGGTTTTTTCTTCGCCCATAATCATTCTGAAAATAGTTGATTTACCAGCACCATTTGGACCAATAATTCCAACAATTCCAGCTTGTGGCAAGGTGAAGTTTAAGTTGTCGTATAATAATTTGTCACCAAAAGCTTTGGCAACGCCTTTCGCTTCTATCACATTGGTACCCAATCGTGGACCATTTGGAATATAAATTTCTAATTTTTCGTCCAGTTCTTTTTGGTCTTCGTTTAAGAGTTTATCGTAGTTTTGTAAACGTGCTTTTTGTTTCGTCTGACGACCTTTAGCACCTTGACGAACCCAATCCAACTCGCGTTCTAAAGTTTTTCTTCGTTTGGAAGCCACTTTTTCTTCTTGCTCCATTCTTTTTGTTTTTTGGTCAAGCCAAGAAGAATAATTCCCTTTCCACGGA
>JAYVNT010000499.1:0-3029 GCA_043758285.1 Flavobacterium sp. | reverse complement strand
GATGCTCGCTTGAAAAACAAAATAACAGGTAAAGAACATTTGATAAGAGCTAGTTTAAATCCTGAAATAATAAAAATATTATCCAATTTAAATGTGCTTACCTAATTTGGACAAGTCAGGAAAGAAATGGGGCTCATTTCTGAACACCTCTGTCTCATTGTTATTTCTTTGGTTTCTTAAACGGCAATCCAATTACTTGTTTGATTTGTGGGCTTGATGCTCCAAAGAGTGATTTAACGTACTTCTTAACTTCTAAAACTAGGTCAACAAGTCCTGTGTCTGGTGTCTCTTGAAAGGCGCCCGTTGCTGTAGCTGCGACCATATTCCATTTACATTTTCATCCCACCCATTGCATTCGCACCATTGCGGATGGTGTATTCGCTTTGTAATAAAAATGCCCCGGAACTTACGACCAATTCACCTTCTTTAATTCCTGAAATTATTTCTACTTCATTTTTATTTTGCATACCGGTTTCAACATTGCGGCTTTCATAACTGCCATCCGGAAGTTGAACCCAAACTGTTTTCATTTTCAAAAGCAATAAAGCTGTTTTAGGAATTACTAATGTTTTTTTCTCCAGTGTTTTAAGATACACGTAAGCCATCATTCCGGGAGTGATTTTATTTTCAGAATTTGAAATTTCTATTCGCACTTTGCTGAATTTCTTCTCTTCATCCAATGAGGGGTTTTCAAATACAACTTTTCCTTTATACGCTTTTCCTTCTTCTCCTTCAAATGAAACGGATACTTCGGATTGTTGATTTAAATATTTCAGTTGTTCCGGATATGCCTGTGCTTCTACCCATATTGTATTCAGGTTAGCAATTTTAAATAATGGTGCTCCCGCTTCAATGTATGCTCCTTCGTTAATTTTTAACTCTAATAAAAATCCGCTTTCGCTGCTTGCATAGGAAAAGGTTGGAAAAATTTGTTTTGAAGATGCAAGCTCATTTATTTGATGTTCTGACCAGCCCCAAAGTTTTAATTTCTTTTTTGATGCGTCAGCTAATTCATCAACTATCTTTTGTTGCGAAGAAAATTTAGATTGCTGTTCAACTGCATTCAGAAAATCCTTTTCATCTGCCAATAGTTCTTCACTGTAAATTGCAAACAGCATTTGTCCTTTTGCAATTTTCTCACTTGGGTTACGAACAAATAATTTATCAATTCTTCCTTTAATCCGTGAACTAATTACGGTAATATTATTTTCATCAGGCACTGCGATTCCAAGCAGAGAAATTTCTTTACCGATAGTTTCTATCTGCGCTGTATCGGTTTTTATATCACCAAGAATTTTTTGATTTTCAGTTAAACGAAAGCCAATTGATTTTTTTCCACTTTGTGATTGTGCGCTATTACCCCCTACTTTTACCAATGTCATTCCGCATTGCGGGCATTTGCCCGGAACTTTTGAATGGACAAACGTATGCATAGAGCAGGTGTAATATTCACTGCTTTCTTCTTTTGCTGTTTCTTTTTTTTCTTCTTTATTTTTATTGCAGGAATAAACTGAAAGCAATGAAACAACAACAACCAGCCAAAGAATTTTATTATGTTTAAATTTTATTTTTTTCATTGCTGATGTTTTTCAGGATTAACCAAACCTTCGCTGTCTAATAAATAACCTGCATCGGATGCAACTTCTTCATTTGCTGACAAACCACTTTTTATTTCACTAAAATCTTTTGATGCTGCTCCTGTTTCCACAATACGAACTTTGTAAATATTTTTACCGTTTTGCGTGGTTCCTGTTTTAAGCCACACTACTTTTTTATTTCCCAAATCTAGGATGGCAGCACTTGGAATCATGAGCGCGTTAAGAGAAAAATTAAATTCTGCTGTGATGAATGAGTTTAATTTGAAAAGATTTTTTTCATTGGATAAATAAACTCTTACACGCGAATACTTGCTTCCGTTTTGAAAATAGGGTTCCATAAAATTTATTTTTGCAGTCACATTATTCTCTGCACCTTCACTTTTAATTTTTACAGCGCCATTTATTTTTATTTCACTTTGATGTTTTGCATCAATGGAAATCACAGCCCACACTTCTTTGAAATCATTTATTGAAAAAAGTGTTTGCCCTTTGTTCACATACATACCTTCTCTAATTTGTTCATTATTTGCACCGCCAAAACTTAGTGCAGATGTTTTTGCAGCACTGCCCATTCCGCCCATCCCTGAACTTGCTGTTGAACTACTCATTGTAGTTGTATTGTCATTCAGATTAAATAATACATATCCACTGTAAGGGCTGTAAATGCTGATAGTTTGTGCGCTTGTTCCTGATTTTTCAAGTGATGCAATTTGCGATTCGTTTAATCCAAACAACAAAAGTTTTTGTTTTGAATTTTTTAAAAGTGTTTTGTCGGTATTGTTTTTCAGAAGATACAAATACTCGTCTTCAAAAGTGGAAAGTTCAGGGCTATACAAGTCAAGAATTTTATCGCCTTTGGTTATATGCTGATAATTGTATTTGATATAAAGTTTTTCTATTCGCCCTGCGCTTCGTACCGAAATTTTATTATTTCTTCTCGCATCAAAAGAAATTATTCCGTTGGCAATTATTGTATCGTTCAAATTATTCATTACCACTTTCACTGTTTTTTGGTCTGAAATAATGGAATGGTATGTTTCATTTGCAAAACGAATTAAGGTTGTGTCTGCTGCATCATTCATTCCCTGTCCCGTTTTTTTTTCGGGATTCATTCCTTCCATTTTATTTGCATTGGTGTCGGGAGTTTTCTTCATGTTCATTCCTGCCATGCTTGTATCTTTCGCATTACCCATATCCATTCCTGACATACTATTATCTTCCTTGTTATCTTCTGCATTTTTCTTTTCTTTATTGCTGCACGAAATCAGGAATGAAAAAATCATCAGTAAAAAATAAATCCTGAAATTGATTTTGATTTGTTTCATCGCTTAGCGTTTTTCAATTTCGTATTCGTATTCGGCTTGCAGCCTTAATGCTTCGTTCAGTTTATCAAGCTGTTCAATTTGTTTCATCAGCAACATATCCCACGCA
>JAYVNT010000498.1:0-3035 GCA_043758285.1 Flavobacterium sp. | reverse complement strand
TATCTGCCTGATAAACCAAAACCAATAAGAGCGACGTTGAGCATGATTTTTTTAGAATTTATGAACTGTAACTTATTGCTAAAAGACATGGGTCTTATATTTTTACTAAGCTAAGTATTTAGAATATCTTCTTAGCATAAAATCATCATTTTGTCATTTTTACACTTTTTCCTTTGGAAAAGTGTAACAGTAGTACACTTTTCCAAATGAAAAAGTGTACTTTGCGTATAAATCATATAAATATTAATTATGAATAGATTAGCATTTCAAGAATTAATTACTTGGAAAAACGCAAAAATCAGGAAACCTTTAATCATTCAAGGGGCAAGACAAGTAGGCAAAACTTGGTTGATGAAAGAATTTGGGAAAAGAGAATTCAAAAATATGGTATATCTCAATTTTGAAAGCAGTAGTAGATTGAGAGAATTGTTTATTTCGGATTTTAATATTGATAGAATTATTGCCGTTATCGAAATTGAAGTTAAGCAAAAAATAGATTCACAAAATACCCTTCTTATTTTTGACGAAATTCAAGAAGCCGAAAAAGGATTAACTGCCTTAAAATATTTCTATGAACAAGCACCCGAATATTTTATTGTGGCAGCAGGCTCACTATTGGGAATATCAAACCAAAAAAATAACTCGTTTCCAGTAGGTAAAGTTGATTCAATGCCGCTATTTCCTTTGAGTTTTATGGAGTTTTTGGAAAGTGTGGGCGAAGAGCAATTAGTGGACTTATTGCAAAATAAAAATTGGGAATTGCTTACGGTTTTTCATGATAAATTAGTTGAAATTTTAAGGTTATATTATTTTGTGGGTGGTATGCCAGAAGTAGTTTTTAATTATGTCGAAAATAAAAATTTGGATACCGTTAGAATAATCCAACAAAGAATAATTGCTGGTTACGAAAATGATTTTGCCAAACACGCCCCCAATGATATTGTTCCTCGCATAAGATTGGTCTGGAACACCTTGATTAGTCAATTAGCCAAAGAAAACAGGAAATTTGTCTATGGTCAAATTAAAAAAGGAGCAAGAGCAAAGGATTTTGAAACTGCTATTAATTGGTTAGTGGATGCGGGTTTAGTCTTGAAAGTAAACAGAATTGAAAAGCCCACTTTACCCCTAAATGCCTACGCAGATTTTGATGCTTTTAAATTATTTTTTATTGATATTGGCTTACTAAATGCGATTGGAGATTTAGACCAAAGAATCCTTTTGGAGAAAAATAATATCCTCACGGAGTTTAAAGGGGCTTTAACGGAACAATTTGTGTGTCAACAATTGAAAATTAAGAAAGAATTATATTATTGGATTGCCACAAATGCGACCGCTGAAGTTGATTTTGTTTTGCAATCTCAAAATGAAATTATACCGATAGAAGTAAAAGCGGAAGAAAATTTAAAATCCAAAAGTTTGAAGGTTTATGTGGAGAAATACGCTCCCAAAACTGCCATTAGAACGTCTATGAGTAAATATCGCCAAGAAGATTGGCTGATTAGTATTCCTTTGTATGGGGTTTCGGAGATATTGTAATTTGTTGGTTTGCTGGAAGTTGAAACTCGCAAGATGTGAGCTACTGAATGAGATGTCGGGCATTTGTTTTGTCCACCTGAATCCTTCTAATTTGTTCCAAATGTCTAATGTTATGGTTTATGATAAATTGAAAAGTGTCGCCTAATCTTAGCTTTATAAAATTTGAAATAGATGTACTAATTTTTACTTTATTTAGGCTAATATTTCTTGATAGGTTTAAGAGGTCAATTAATTTCACTTGCTGATTTATAAATTTTTCAATAACCGTTCTGTCAGGATTTGTATTTAAAGGGTTCTTGTCTTTAAAAGTTTTCATTTTATTCAGCTTCTCTTTGGGCAACATACTTTTAGCGAAGTAATTTCCTAAAAATCCACTTCTAAATTCAATTTCGTTTTTTGATTTAGCATCTTTTATGGAATTTTCAATTTGTGGTAAGTAAAAATCACCATACAAATTCAAATGTTCTAAACATTCTAAAATGCACCAAGAATTTGGATTTTCTTTCCATGTTAAAATCTGCAAGTCATTAGTTTTAAGTTTTTCAACTTGATTTATGAGTTGTCTTGATTCCTCTATAAGGGATTGAATTAAATTTTCTGATTGCATATTTTTTTTTATGCAAAGTTTGCAAATACGTATTTCATAAATATTGATTGAAGTCAAGACTTTTTAATCGTGATAAAGTTTCAGCACTCATTCTTAAATAGTTGGCAATGTGTTTACTTGAAATCTCTTGAAAAAGCTGAGGGCTTCTTTTTAAGACTCTGTGGTATCTTTCTCTGGGAGAATTTGTTAAAAGATCTATCTCACGTTCCATTTGTTGAACAACCAGATTTTCTAAAATATTAGTCCATAAAGCCCTATTGGTTTCAATTTTTAAAAAGTTATCAATTTGTGGTTTGGTTATAACTTTTATGACCGTTTTTTTTATCGCTTGAATTAAAAAGTCAGAAGGTTTGCCTGTTAGAAAAGAATCTAATGAAACAATTAAATTTTCTTTATATCCAAATCTAATTGTTTGTTCCTCACAGTCGTCTAAAACAAAAACTCTCAAACTGCCACTTTCAATATAATATACATTTGTGTCAATGCTTCCTTGTACTTTTAAAAACTGGTTTCTGTTTATCGTAATTGTTTTTTCTGAAAGTTCTACAAGTTGTGTCATTGTTTATTTATTGAGTGTTCATTATTTGCTTGCCACCAATTCTTAAATATGCGAAAGTTTTGGAGTAGTTACTCGCTCGCCCCGATTTATTTCTAATTGGGGCGGTAATGGTCTTGCGATTGTATCGCACAATATTTTAATAAGGTTTTTATGTCTTACTCTTTCATTCAGGTTTATAGGCACCTAAAAATTTATGCCCATTGAAATGTACCAAATGGTCGGGGTTATCAGCTATCCAAACTTCCGTTTCCCAAGCAACATCAAGCATCCATTTTTTGAACTCCGTTCTTTTCAAGAAACTTGTTACAAAAATTAGTTCTGCTTTGCAATCTT
>JAYVNT010000497.1:0-3043 GCA_043758285.1 Flavobacterium sp. | reverse complement strand
TTCTTGGAATTGTAGATGCTGAAAATCCACCACTAAGCTTATTCTTAGGCAAGTTGGCTTACCCATGGACACAATATACATATACTCAAAAATTGGCGGATTGGGACGAATGGAAAAATGTGTCAGCTAAGGCACACGGGCATTAATCGTTAAATCTTTATTTTGGCAAATCTGAATTATTGTAACTAAATACTTCAGATTTGCCATTGTTAATTTATCAATCAAATTATAGAACGAAGAAAAAGTACTGCCGAATTTTTATTATATACTAACACTTTTTGACACCGAGACAAATTACTTATATAACAAACGGCTTATTTTTTAATGGCAATAAAAAAAGTAAAGACGTTACAGACTATTTTGATATTATAGTTTTGATTTATTTGTAGAAAAACATATTTGGCGATTTATAAGGGTGTATGCAAATACCATTTCGCACCCATCACTGGGCTTTCGTAGTGGTAAATAGTTGCTGTGCGTGATCGAAGCTTTAAACTTTAAGCGTAAGCGTCACAAACCTCGCTTCAGCTTAAGCAGGACATTAATCATCACCCTATGAGAAGATCCTATTTGCCAATAATTTCTTTCCGAAAATGAACACCCCAATTTAAAATTTCATCAAGCAAAGTTTTCATCGACATTCCCAACGGAGTAAGAGAATATTCCACCGTTACAGGCATGCTATCATAAAGCGTTCTTGTTATAATTTTATTTACCTCTAACGCCTTTAATTCTTGCGACAACATTTTAGGTGATATGTCCACAATATCACGTCGAATTTCTCCGAATCTTTTGTCACCAAATGTTAATGAAATAATAATGGGTATTCTCCATTTGCCTTGAATTACCTCCAAGGCATCTCTTGTAACCATTAGTTTTTGCAGACAGACAGCCTCCTTTTGATTCATAACTTTTTAATTTTCAGTATACTTACTTGTAAGCAACTACTTACCTTTAGGTAACAACTATACTTTCGGAATCAAATGTAATTACTTTTACATTATAATTTAAAATTTAAATAAAAAATGATGACAAATACAACAACATGGGTAATAGACACAGCTCACTCCGATGTGCTATTTAAAATTAAGCATTTGGTTATTTCTAACGTAACAGGTTCCTTTAAAAAATTTGCTGGAAATATTATTAAAGAAGGAGATGATTTTAATAATGCGAAAGTAAATTTTACGATTGACGTAAAAAGTATTGACACCAACCAAGCACAGCGCGACGGACATTTGCAAAGTGGAGATTTTTTTTCCGCAGATGTGTATCCTGAAATATCTTTTGAGTCGACATCGTTTGTAAACATTAAGGCCAACGATTACAAAATGATTGGCAACTTAACCATGAAAGGCGTAACCAAACCTGTTGAATTAAATGTTGAATATGGAGGTTCTGAAGATAATGGACACGGCATCCTAAAACATGGTTTTGAAATAACGGGAATCGTTAATCGCATAGAATTTGGTATGACTTGGAATAAATTAACAGACACTGGAGGGTTGGGTTTAGGCGAAAACATTAAACTAATTGCTAACATTCAAGTTTCAAAACTAGAAGAAGCCGTTGAAATAAAAGCGTAACTCACAAATTTTTCAAAGAGGAAGTATCATCTTAAACTTTATAAAACAAATAACCTTGTTCAAATAAAAAATTGAACAAGGTTATTTGTTTTACTCTGTAGCTTATAGCAAACCTTATGCAGGACAACGTTCTCCAATGCTCGGTTATATAAGTTTACCTAATAGAGAAGTGTTATTTTTTGCCTTATTGCTTAAGTGGGGCGACGGATCAGTAGACTGAAAGTAAGACCAAGCATCCTTTATATAAAAACATCGCTTTTCATCGTCACCTAATTGTAATTCAATCCAATTTAGAGGTTATAACATATTTTCTACCAAAGTAGCATCGTCTACCTCTGTCTATTTCTGGTTCCTTAGCAGAAAAAAAATCATACCAGACACTTAAAACTAAAATACAAAAACGTAATTTTGTAGTGTTATTACAACCAAAAAGCGGTGTTTAATTGCTCGCATAAAAATAAAAACGCATTAGTTTAGCCATTCAGAATTTAAAAAAACATGCTACTACCAGAAAATACGGAAGTTTTTGAATTCCCAACATCTACGATGTGGTTTGATGAATATGGTATCCTGTGTTCCATTGCTAAAAAAGTGCCTCTACAAACAGTAGAAGAAGCTAAACAATCGCTAGAAGATTTTATAAAAATAACAGGCGGAAAAAAAGTTTGCCTGCTTTCTGACAGCACAGACTCTCCTCCTGCTGATAAAGAAATGCGTGACTATGTTGCGGAAGTATTACCAAAAATTGTAAAAGCAGTCGCAATAATTTCGAGGTCTGCAGTGGGGAAAATGGCTGCAAATTTATTCTTCAGTTTAAAAAAACAACCTTATCCTGTAAGAATGTTTACCGATGAAACTGAAGCAAAAAAGTGGCTGAGTCAATATTTATAAAATAAATTTGTGATGGCTAATTTCTCATTTTTCAAATGGTTCAATAATGTTACTATCGCAAGGAAGTTATATTCACTGGTAGGGGTTATGGCTATTCTTATTGCGCTTGAACTCGGTACACTTTACTTTGCTGTTAATACACTTTCGTCAGTTAGGGCTTTTGTTGGTGCTGAAGGCTTATGGTCAAAATCACAAAAAGATGCCGTCTATCGTTTGCAACAATATTCACAAACCCATAATGAGGACGATGTTCAGGCATTTTATAGTTTTGTGCAAGTGCCCCTAGGAGACCATAAAACATTGTTAGAATTGTTAAAGGAAAGCCCTGACTTAAGCATTGCACGACAAGGTTTTATAGAAGGAGGAAACCATCCTGACGACATTGATGGAATGCTAAAATTATTCCGACGATTTAATACTATCTCTTATATTCAGCAGTCAATAAAAATTTGGACAGAAGCAGATTCGCTTGTTGGCCACCTTATACCTATTGCTAAAAATTTACAGACAGAAATAAATTCAGCTTCCCCATCACAAAAAAAATTGAATGAGATTATTAAAGAAGC
>JAYVNT010000496.1:0-3057 GCA_043758285.1 Flavobacterium sp. | reverse complement strand
ATGATGCAAATCCATAAATCCGGGAATCTGCCGGAGATCCACCAACCCAATGTGTATCAACCATTATATTCTCATTTTCTTTTGCCCAATGAATTGCTTTTGCTAAACAATCCCAATTGGTTTTGTTTAGCTTATGTGGATTAATGTACAATTCCTGCAAACTGGTTCCTGTTCCAAAAAAAGACCAGATTTCATCTGCGATATCTTTATCCGACATTTCAAGGGAGTCTGGTCTTCCATGGTCTGCAATGCAAATACCATGATACATTAGAGAATTTAGTGGATATAAACTGCCTCTTTTCACAATATTCTTATATACTTCCGCATCTCGGTAATTTATCCACTGCTGTCTTTTTGTCCCAGCTCCGCTTAAGCCTGTATCCTCGCCATTACGCCAGATGGCATCTCCATAAAATAGCCAATAAGGTGAAGGCCATGTACCTACGGTTAGACTTAAATACAAATCAGGTTTTATTTTTCTTAAATCGGGAATAAGTTTCAACAAAGCATTTATATCCTTTTCATAACTTGCATTTGCACCTTCTGTGTCATTTCCCAAACCGACGCCATCAAACTTAAACATGGTTACACCCTGATTCTTTACGAAATCAGATGCTACATCAATAAACCGTTTGTAGTAATTTGGTCCGCTCAACGAAAATCCATTGGCATTGGTTTCAAATGGAGGAGTTTGTTTCTGTCCATAAGCAAGTCGTTGAATTTTAGCTTCGTCATAACCACCCCAGGGTGAAATCCAAACACCAAGATTGGAATTATATTTTTTGCAAAGTGCAGATAATTTTACAAATCCATTCGGGAACCAACTGTTAAATTGCCAAAGTGTTCGATTATTATCCCAACCATCATCGAAGAGAAAAGCATCAAGTTGAGTTTTTCGTTTTACTATTAAGCTATCAGCAAATGTTTGTATTCTATCTAAACAAGATTTTTCGTCCAATTTTCTATCACCAAATGAGATATCAAACCATGAATTATAATGCAACTGTTGATGATAGGGTACAGCGCGTTCTCTTTCAAGATAATACAAAAAACTTCTTCGCATTTGATTGTTGGGCGTAACACCCCATACTGTAGAAAATTTTAAAGGATTTGAAGTTGTAACAGGTTCATAACGTTTCACAAATGACCCTATCCATTGTTCGGTTGTATCTATCTCACTCATTGGATGTTCTAATGCACAAAAGAAGTTATTGCCAGTAAGTGCCGAGCCGGAAACGACACCGCTCCATTTCAATCCGCTTTCTTTTGGAAATTCAATAAATTCGATTTTATCGATATGAAGATTATCCTTTACACTTAAGGTAAACTCCTGTTTGAGATAATTTGATCCTTCTTTTAGTGAAACTTCCCAATGAACCTTTAATCCAGATTTTTCATTCAGAAAATCTACAGTTATTTTTTCCCCCTTAAAATGGTCAGATGCTTTTACTGAATTGGCTTGAGCATTTGTTAATGAGATCGTTGGGCATTTTATCAGTTTAAAATCATTAGAAGTTAAACGTTCTCCATTTTCCAATTCCAAATAAAACCATGGTGTTTGATTCCAGTTGATTTTTTGTTTGGTTTCTTTATTTAGAAAGCTTTGTGCATGAACCACTTGATTGATTATCACCCAACTTGCATCCAAACAGTTATTTCCCATTTCGAAGGATGTATTTCTAACCTGAGCTTTAGCTAAGCCAATTGTTTTTCCTTGATAAACTGGTTGTGCAATGCTGTTGTTCAATAGTATGGAAAACAGAATTGATAGAAAGAAGTATCTCATTTTACTTGTTTATTAGTTAATATTTTCTATTTTTAAAGTCTTTGTTTTTCTATGTGTATATATTTATTCAATAGATTCAATCTGAGTTGTTGACCGGCTGTCCTGTTTTGATTTTGTAAGTTGAAATTTAATAGATAAATTATTGCCTGCAGTGTTTTATTAATCATTTAATCTCATCAAACCAAATCAAATCATCTAACAAAACATCGAATTCTTTATTGACAGGTCCGTTTATAATCAGGCCTTTAGAGCTTTTCCATTTCCCCTTTGGGAAAATAACAGTTCTTTTATTTCCTTTTTCTAACATAGGAGCAACCATAATATTTTCACCCAACATGAACTGATCTTTACACTTTTCAAAACCTTTATTTGGAAATGAATATTCCATATTACGAACAATCGGATTGCCGGTTTTTGCACTTGCTTGTGCCAGTTTCATAATAAGAGGAACGAAAGATTGTCGGATTTTTACTGCTTTTTTTATAGCCTCTAAATGATCTTTGTCCAGTACCCGCCATGGAGCTACTGAAAATTGCATCATAGGCATTAATGCCTGACATTGAGCAGAACGGACAATCAAATCCTGATCTAATTTATTTCCCGGAAGAAATGAGGAATAATCACCTCCACCAATCATATCGGGGCATGAAAAAGTATAACCCAACAAAGAAGCTGTGGTAATGTGTGGAATCAGTTTTTTAAGATCAGTCCAGGTATGCAATTTATCACGAAGTCTTTCTACTAAAGGTTCATTTCCTCGTTTCCACATAGCACGATATTCATTAAGAGGATATTCTAATCCAAACAGTCCCCAAAGTTCTGTATGGTCATTAGCGGAAATTTTCTGATAAGCTATTGTATTGTTAGGATAAAATTCAGGATCACCCGCATCGAATTTGAAACCATCTAATCCATATTCTTTTACCATTTTCTGCAATTGATTTTTATACCAGATTACTGCATTTTGATTTGAAAAATCCAGCACAAAACTATATCCATTCCACCAGTTAATCAATGCTGGAGTTTTTGTCTCTGCCCACGTCCTGTTCGTTATGCCTTCATTATTCATTAAGACAAGTTTTTCATTCAACAGTTTTCTCGATTCTTCTGTATCTGGACTTATAAACGGACAAACCCACAACATAACTTTAAAACCAAGGCCTTTAAGTTCCTGAATCATTGCTTTAGCATCAGGAAACCGATCTTTTCGAAACTCAAACTTTCCATAGTAAGGCGCCCAATTATCATCAATCATCAGTACTCCTGCAGGG
>JAYVNT010000495.1:0-3062 GCA_043758285.1 Flavobacterium sp. | reverse complement strand
AAAACAGTTGAACGAATAAAAAATTTAATTACTGATTTAATCCATAATCAAAATACAATTTTAAAAATTAATTTATCCCACTATTTATCAGATGTTTTATTACAAGATTACAATACAATGAGTAATCTTTTCTCGGAGGTGGAAGGAATAACAATTGAACATTATTTTATTGCTCAGAAGATAGAAAAGGTAAAAGAATTTTTAATGTATGATGAATTTTCATTATCTGAAATCGCAGAGAAAATGCAATATAGTGATGTAGCACATTTAAGTAATCAATTTAAAAAAGTTACAGGTTTTACGCCAACTGTATTTAAAAATTCAAAAAATAATATTCGTATACAGATAGAAGATTTATAAATTATACAAATCAAAACTAAAGTTATACAATAAAATAAGTAAAGTATTCATTGAACTTTGTGAGGTAGAAATTAATCTGCAATTAATAATTAAGAAAAATGAAAAATGTTCAAGTGAGTATCGAAGCTTGTTTAGCCTGTATGGTTGAATGTGAAAAATGTGTTGATGGTTGTATAACAGCCAAACATCATTTAGACTGTGTTAAGTTGTGTCAAGATTGTGCTGATATTTGTGCACTTTGTGCAAGATTATGTGCCAGAGGTTCACAATTTGCAGATGCACTTTGTGCCTTGTGTGTAAAATGTTGTGAAAATTGCGCTAATGAGTGTAACAAACACGATATGGTGTGTTGCAAAAAATGCGCAGATGCTTGCAAAAAATGCGCAGACGCTTGTAAAATGTAACAAATAATAGCTTCAATTTTAAATACTTGTATATTACAGTACAAGTATTTAAAATTGATTTAATAAAACCAAAAATAATGACACACCAATATCAACTCACAGGAATGACTTGCAGTAGTTGCGAAGCAAAAGTAAAATCGGCATTGATGACCATTGAAAATGTAACGGCTGTTGAAGTTTCAAAAGACGATAACTCAGCAACAATCACAATGGATAAACACATTGCACTATCTGATTTTCAAAAAGTTTTAGATAGCAAATATCAAATATCAGCAATCAATCACAACGAAATTACTGAACAAACAAAGAGTTGGTTTGAAACCTATAAACCTATTTTATTGATATTCTTTTACATCAGTTTAGTAACCGTTTTAGCGCAATTAAAAAACCATCATTTTGATGCAATGCAAGCAATGCAACATTTTATGGCAGGTTTCTTTTTAGTTTTCTCATTTTTTAAACTTCTTAATTTAAAAGGATTTGCAGAAAGCTATATGATGTATGATGTTGTCGCAAAACAAATTCCTGTTTGGGGATATTTATATGCCAATATAGAGTTAGGATTAGGTATCGCGTTTCTTATCAATTTTAATCCTTTGCTAACAAATTCAATAACATTTGTAGTAATGTCAATCAGTATCATCGGAGTGTTACAATCGGTTTTAAACAAAAAGAAAATACAATGTGCTTGTCTCGGTGCAGTTTTTAATTTACCAATGAGTACCGTTACTATTATCGAAGATGCTTTAATGATAGCAATGAGTGGATTTATGATTATTAAAATGATGTAAAAATAAAAGTATTACATTTTAATTGAATAAAACGGGCAACAGCGTTCCTGAAGACCGAGCAACAGCGGAACTGACGAAATAAAATAAATAATATTAATTATGAAAACAAAAAAAGTTTTTAAAACAGTAATGGCAACTATGTTTGCAATGGTGCTTTTCTTAATGGTTAGCAATGCAAATGCGCAAACCAAAAACAAACATCATGAAATGAAAAATGGTTGTATGATGAAAGAGGGTAAAATGGTATGCATGAAAGATGGTAAAACCATGCCAATGGACAAAGCCATGACTATGAAGAATGGTACTACATGCATGACCAACGGTGAATGCACTATGAAAGACGGCAAAAAAATGATGATGAAAGAAGGAGATTGCATGGACATGAATGGCAAAATGCACAACGACAAAATGAAATCAGCAAAAAAGATAAAAAAATCAAAAAAAGTAGTAGCTGCTGTTTACACTTGCTCTATGCACCCAGAAGTAGTAGGAGTTAAAGGTGGAAAATGCCCTAAATGCGGTATGGATTTAGTGAAAAAATAATTCTTATTAAAGGTCAAAAAGTAATTAAAATTGCTACGGAAGTATTACTCTGTAGCAATTATTAATCTAAAAAAGTAATCCCATAATATTACAATATGAAAAAAATACTTAATATTCTAAAGTGGGTTTTCATAAAAATTTTCATAAAAAAATGTTGTCAATAGCAACATAATTAATAACAAATTAAAAAGAATATACAATGAAAAATATAATTCTTACAGCCGTTGTAATGGCATTCGTTACGATTTCTTGCAATCAAAAAACCAAAGAAACAGAGTCTACAGCTACTAAAATAAGTGTAAATAAAGCAACTACAAATGTTCCAGTTACCGAAATCGCAACAACACAAGTTGCACAAACCTCTTTTTCTATAAACGAAATTATAAGCAATTACTTGACTTTAAAAAATGCTTTGACTAAAGACGATACAAAAGGTGCGTCAACTGCGGGCAAAGTATTGTTCGCAACTTTCAGTGCTGTTAATGCAAATACTATAGATGCAAAACAAAAAAAGGACTATCTTGACATTGCAGACGATGCTAAAGAACATGCAGAACATATTGGTGATAATGGCGGTAATATGCCGCATCAAAGAGAGCATTTTGTGATGTTGAGCAAAGACATCAACGATTTGATAAAGATATTTGGAACAAAACAAAAATTGTATCAAGACTTTTGCCCTATGGCTGATGATGGCAAAGGAGCAATTTGGATTAGTGAAATAAAAGACATTAAAAATCCATACCAAGGTTCTAAAATGCTTACTTGTGGTTCAATGAAAAAAGCATTGTAAGATGAAAAAAAGCATCAAAAAAATAGTATTTATTGGGTTAATTATTTTTTTACTGATGCAATTGTATCAACCTGCTCGCAACGAAAGTTATGAGCAGGTAAATACAATAAATTTTACCAGCGTTTATAAAGTTCCTGCAACTATACAAACTACGCTACGAACTTCCTGCTA
>JAYVNT010000494.1:0-3069 GCA_043758285.1 Flavobacterium sp. | reverse complement strand
GTTGTACGCATACCCTTCTTCGCTTTGGTCGGTCGAGTGTTGCCTAAAAACCGTAAATCTGTTCAATGATTTTGTTTAGTGTATTTTCAATGTTCTCGTCATAATGCCCTTGTGTGGCAATACTTTCTAAAATATTTTGAACAGTTGAATTTATTAATTTCTTTTGTCCGTCTGTAGGTGTAACAAACGGAATTTTCTTAATGTAATTAGCTGGGTTGTTTGCAGATGGGTTAATTGTCCTTATTAGTTTGTTGCAAGTTGGCGAATTGAAAAACGCTAACAAATAGTAAGTCAAACTTTCGTCTTTCGGAAAAATGCCAACAATTGATTGGTCAAATAATTTGTTTTCAATTAACGAAGCTGTAATACTTGACGAACTTATCATAGGAACGCCAACACCAAATTTAAAATAATATTGAGGATTTTGGAAACGTGCTTTTTTGTCTTTCTTGTAATGCAAAACAGCATCCTTACTCCAATTCATAAACCATCCTTCGGGTTTTAAATACTTTGTATTACCGCCTTTTACAATTGGTAAAAAATGTTTTTCGCTGTCAAAACCTTCAAGAATATTGGTTGCATTTTTATATTCCCGATTGATTTTATAGGGGTCAACCAATTCATAATTTTTCCCGTTTTTCAGGTCAGAACTATTGACTTGCAGAAAAGTCTTGTCGTCCCCCGAATAAAATCCTGTAACACAATTTGCAATATCTCCAACTTTTAACGCTGCTTCATTTATAGCTTTTGAAATGCTTGAATTATCTGATATTAAAAAAGCATAATCGGGATTTGAAAATATTTCTTGTTGTGAAAATGAATAAACTTTCAGTTCCTCTTTGTTAATTTCTGATAGCTGCTCAACTGTTGAAAAGTTAGTAAGAACATTGAAAGAATTAGATAAACATTCTTTTTGGTTACTTTTCTTTTGTAAAGTAATTATTGAAAGGTTTGCATATCCAAAGTTTACACCTGGGAAAAACGAAGATGGAAATAACGCTAATTCTACAATTTTTGTTTTGCTTAAAATGTGCTTTCTGATTGCCTTGTGCATATGCAAATTCAGAAATGTATCAGGGATAATGAAAGATAAAATTCCGTCTTCTTTTAGTAACTCAATGCAGCGGAAAAGAAACAAAGCGTAACTTTCTTTTGCATATAAGTCGGAATACATTTTTTTCAGTACAGCTCTTTTTTCTAAATCTTGCCACGCCCCATAAGGTGGGTTGGCAATTATTTTGTCGTAGTGTCCACCAAAGTTTGAATTGAAACTTAAATCATTGTCAAGCAAAGTATCACACTCTCTGATACTTACATTTTTAAAGGTTGAAAATTTGCTTTGTAAAACGGCAATAGAAGCTGGGTTTAATTCGCAAATGTCAATGTTAGCAAATTCGTCTGCGTCTAATATTGCTTCTACAAACACGCCATCTCCACCACAAGGTTCAAATATTTTGTCGGTTGGTTTAAGTAAAAGCTTGTCCACCATATAATCAACAATAGGTGTTGATTTGGTGTAAAATGCCTGATATTTTCTTGCGTCATTTATCATTACCAAAGTAGATATTGAAGTAAGTTATTATCAGTAAAATGTGCTGTGGTTTCAGCGTTAAAGTCGGTAGCCCAATCAATATTTGTATCAGTCCACAATTTTAAATCGTACCCTGAATATTCTTTTATTTTTTCGTATGCTTCACTTCCACAATAGGCATCCCAAATGCCTGAATTTTTTAAGGTGTTGAAGTAGCTATTATTTTCTTCTGCTCTTACAAAAAGCAAACATTTATAGTTTTCCTCAAGATTTTGGTAAATAGTAGCAACTAATAAAAGTCTGTTGGTGTTGCCTTTTTCATTTGAACCAAAGCCGCTTTTAAAGTCAACAACATATTTTTGGTCGTTGTGTGAAAAATGCAAGTCAAGTTCCAATTGGATTTCTCCTGAACTAACTAAACTCCAAACTTTGTCATAGTATTTTTTTAGTTCGTGTTTTTCTTCGTCTGTAAGGGTTAGTTTGTCTATGTAGTTTGTAATTTCATCAGTCATTTTCTTTTTGACTTCCGAAAAAAGAGGTGGTATAAAAAGTGAAAGATTATTGATTGGATAGTAAAAGCATAGCTTACAAAATGGGTCCCACAATTCGCCAACTCTACGTGAAAAGTCCATATACTCGTATGGTCTAACAGAATTCCTACTTTCAATCATTACTACAATGTTGCAGTAAGTAATCATAAGAATACTTTCAAGCTTTTCTTGGTTCGTCCACTTTTCCTTTTCAGCTTGTTGTAAAAGTGTAGTTATTAAAACGGATTTTGTTTGATTAAGGCTTTCGTTAATTGCCCTTGCTCTTTTGTCAGCCTGTGTTTCAGCAAATCGTGTTTTGATGATTGTCAAAGCTTCACTTGCTCTGTCTCTAAAGTAAGATAGTAGCTCTATTTTCCTGTCTTTTATGGTCTTGTCTATGTTCATTTACTTGTTTATAGCATTGGTTGTAAAGATAAGCATTTTGCTAATTTTTTTCGTAAGAAGTCGTTTTTTCCTCAAGATGGACTATTGAGTTAATGTATTGTCACTCGGATGGTCGTGGTGTCGCAGTAGGGTTGCGTACAACGATAAGGGCTTGGCGAAGGTGGGGAATAGATGCTTGTCATGCCCACAACCGCTGCCGATTGAAAATCCTTTGATGAAGTTAACAATAAAAAGCCAAATATTTATTCGTCAAGCTGGAACTGAAGTTTGGTTGCGTATGCCACTAAAATGATTTGACACCTATATAAAGACTAACCTCTAAATAACTTTTCGATTTGATAATCTAATTCTCTTACAAAATAAACCATGGTTTATTTTGTAACGGATTGAATAGTAAACTGAAAATCATTTGGGTAGTGGCAATAAAATTTGGTATTCGGCAACATCAAAATTTTAAACCTTTTATATCCAACGTAGCAAATCATTACAGATAAAAAAAGCATCTTGGAAGTGAAATTCTGAGATGCTTTCTCTATTTTTACCATTTACAATTAATCACTAAAAAATATGAGAGGACTAAATAAAGTAACACTGATTGGTAAT
>JAYVNT010000493.1:0-9528 GCA_043758285.1 Flavobacterium sp. | reverse complement strand
TAATTTTACACATTCAAGTTTAAACGCATAATCATATTTTACTTTTCTTTCCATAAAAATACCCCCAAATAGTGTCTAACTTTTTGGGGGCAGTCTATACTGTTATGGGTTTTGTTTGTAAAAAATACTTGCGGTTACAAAGCAGTTTATTAGGTGTTGTGTAAAAATACTTCCGCAGGAATACTAAAATAATTTTTAAGTTTTTGCGCCATCTTTAAAGTGATTTCGCGCTTGCCTGAAAGAATAGAAGAAACGTGTCCTTTGCTTCCAATTATTGGCTCAAGATCTTTTGCTTTCATGCCCATTTCTTGCATTTTATACTTAATCACTTCTAAAGCATCTAGCTCTGGTAATTGATAGTGTTTATCATCATAATCTTTTACTAAAACCAGTAATAAATCCAACTCGTCACTTTCGAGCGTGTTAGGTTTTGCATGGAATAGTTCCATCAATCTCAAGGAAGCTTTAGTATACTCTTCTTCCGTTTTTAATACTTTCCAGTTCATCGTTATCGTTTTTTATGGTGTAAGATTGAGGTATCAAAAGCAACCGTTTCAACAGTAATCTTATCATACTCTTTGTGTGTTCCAAACCAAATTACATAACAAGCTGTTTGCAAAAAGTTTATTGAAACTACTAATCGAAAATCATTTCCTTTGATATTGAAAACAACTCTTTCATTATTTACAATACTTGCATTTCCATAGACTTGTTTGAGTTCGTTGAAATTGCGAAAATCCAACTTTGAAAATTCATTATACCAAATCAACAATGGCATTTTGGCAATTGGATATTTTTCAGAATAATATAAAATTGTCTTCTTAACCAAGATTTTCATGGGACAAATCTAATTAAAAGTTTTCTTTTTGCAAACTTAATTGGTCGTTAATTGAAATTATAGCATAAATAATGCCCCAAATAGTGCCCAGCTACCCAGCTCCGCAAAGTCTCCTGACTTTGCGGAGCATGTGAAATTCAAACAAAAAACCCATAACACGACGTTATGGGTTTTGTTTGTAGAAATAATTGCGGTTACAGCGTGCCTCGCAACATTTGTTCTCTTTCAATCGATTCAAACAGTGCTTTGAAATTGCCAGCACCAAAACCTTTGGCACCCATTCGTTGAATGATTTCATAAAACAGCGTTGGTCGGTCTTCTTGCGGTTTGGTAAATATTTGTAGCAAATACCCATCTTCGTCGGCGTCCACCATAATGGCTAGCTTTTCTATAACCGCCAAATCTTCCTTCATCATGCTCATGTGTTCGCCCAGACGGTTTGGAATGTCTTCATAATACGCATGTGGCGGCGCGGAGAGGAATTCAATGCCACGAGTGCGCAATTCTGATACGGTTTTGATAATATCATCCGTAGCAATAGCGATGTGTTGCACACCCGGACCACCATAAAAATCGAGGTATTCTTCTATTTGAGACCGTTTGTTTCCTTTGGCGGGTTCGTTTATCGGGAATTTAATTCTGCCGTTGCCGTTGCTCATCACTTTACTCATCAAAGCCGAATATTCAGTATGGATTTGCTTGTCATCAAACGACAGAAAGTTGACAAACCCCATCACGTCTTCGTACCATTTTACCCAAGTATTCATTTCGCCCCAACCCACATTTCCTACCATGTGGTCAATGTATTTCAACCCCACTGACGACGGATTATAATCGGATTTCCATTCCTGATAACCCGGTAAAAAGATGCCGTTGTAGTTTTTTCGTTCAACAAATATGTGCACCGTTTCGCCATAAGTATATATTCCTGATCGGACTACTTCGCCATGTTCGTCTTTTTCAACGGTTGGTTCCATGAATGGTCTGGCACCGCGTTTTGTAGTTTCTTCAAATGATTTGGTAGCATCTTCCACCCAAAGCGCAACGACTTTTACACCATCGCCGTGTTTTCGCAAATGGTCATTTATTGGCGAATCGGCAGTTAATGGTGTTGTTAAAACCAACCGTATTTTGTCTTGTTTGAGCACATAACTCGCTCTGTCGCGAACGCCCGTTTCCAATCCGGCATACGCTAAGGATTGATAACCAAAAGTAGTTTTGTAATAATGTGCCGCTTGTTTGGCGTTGCCTACATAGAATTCTACATAGTCAGTTCCCATCAATGGAAGGAAATCTTGTGCGCCTTCAAATATTTTTTCTAGCCCGTAATCAACGGATTTTATTTCTTTGCTCATAATTTGTCAATTAGTTAATTTGTCAATTCGTCAATTGAGAATTTGACTATTTTATATTATTATTCTTTGCCGATGCAATAATTTTATTTGTGATTTTTAATATCTCGAACATGTCTTCTAATAAATAGTCACAATCAGGATAGGATTCCAATTCATTACACAAAAACAACCAAAATTCAGTTTCTTCGGCTTCCTTCATTGCTATTTTGAACTTATGAATAAAATCGGCTTTGCTTTCTGCGTTTTGAGCTTCTTTGATATTAGCGCCAATGGATGTTCCTGATTTAAGCACTTGATTAGTGACTACAAATTTTCTTTTCCCTTCAAGTTCCTCAGCATAACCAACTGTTTTTTTTAGCAAAATCAAATGATTTTAAAAGAATGACGTTGTCTTTATATTTTTCTTGAAACGTTACCTTAGTAAATTGATTTATTTTCTCATTGGCACATTGGCTAATTTACGAAATGCCCCATTGCCTCATTGGCTAATTATTCTAACCACGATTGATAATATTTCCCATCATCAATTCCCATAGCTTCTTCTGTAACCATCAAAGGACGAAAAGTGTCTACCATTACAGCCAATTCGTGCGTTTCTTTGTGCCCGATGCTTCGTTCCATGGCACCTGGTGCTGGACCATGCGGAATTCCTTTTGGGTGCAAGGTGATGTGTCCTTCTTCAATATTATTTCGTGACATAAAATCGCCCGCAACGTAATACAAAACCTCATCACTGTCAATATTGCTGTGATTGTATGGCGCAGGAATTGCTTTAGGGTGGTAATCGTATAGCCGTGGACAAAACGAGCAAACCACGAAAGTTGCCGTTTCAAATGTTTGATGTACTGGCGGCGGTTGATGCACGCGACCCGTAATGGGTTCGAAATTGTGAATAGAAAATCCATACGGAAAATTGTAACCATCCCAACCCACAACGTCAAAAGGATGCGAAGCATAAACTACTTCGTGCATCATGCCTTCTTTTTTTATTTTGATTAGAAAATCGCCCTTTTCATCATGTGTTTCCAATTCGGAAGGCAGTTTAAAATCGCGTTCGCAAAAGGGTGAATGTTCCAAATGTTGACCAGATGGATTCTTGTATCGTTTTGGTGTGTAAAATGGTGTATATGATTCTACATAAAACAATCGGTTGTCGGAACTTTCAAACTCAATTTGAAAAATCATTCCGCGTGGAATAATAAGGTAATCTCCATATTCAAATTGAATGTTTCCCATCATGGTGCGCAATTTCCCTTTTCCCTTGTGGATGAAAATCAATTCATCGGCATCGGCATTTTTATAGAAATAAGTTGTCAAGGATTTTCTTGGCGCAGCCAATCCAATAATGCAGTCTCTGTTGACCAACATAGCTTTTCGGCTGTCTAAGAAATCATCTTCTGGTTTTAATTCAAACCCTTTTAGGAGCAATGATTTTATGTTTTTGCCAATGGCAATCTTTGGTTCAACAGAATAGGATTTGGTGATTTCCTTAACTTGCGTTGGTCGGTGAACATGGTATAATAGGGAAGAATGTCCATGAAATCCTTCGGTTCCAAAAAGCTGTTCGTAGTACAAGCCACCCGTTGGTTTTTCAAACTGCGTGTGCCTTTTTTGAGGAAAATTGCCTAGTTTATGATATAGTGGCATAGTTTTAAAATTAGAAAATTTGTCAATTAGAAAATTTGTCAATTAGAAAAGTAATTGCCGAATTGGCATATTAGTTAATTGACACACTATTTTAAAATCATTCTGGATTCCTTTTGATGAGGAATTTTAGATGTGTTAGCAAACCTTTCCAAGTTGTTTTCATATACACAAATATCGGAAATTTTTAAAACCTTTAATTGAATAAACCATATTATTTGTAAAAACAAAAAAGGATTAGCGCATCAAACTCTAATCCTTTTGCTATTATTTTTAAACTAAATTATTTTTCAGGATTGTTCAATCTGCTATTTTTCTTGCTGTAAACAAAATAAACAACCAATCCAATGGCTAACCAACCAATAAGCCTTGCCCAGTTTGTCCATCCTAACCCATATATCATAGCAAGGCAAACTAAAATCCCAAGAATTGGAACTAATGGCACAAACGGTGTTTTGAATTCGCGTTTCATGTCTGGTTCCGTTTTTCTTAGAACTATTACAGAAATACAAACTAAAATAAATGCAAATAAAGTTCCGATACTTGTCATATCGCCCACAATATCTCCAGGAATAAATGCCGCGAATGCACCAACTATTACTAAAATAGCAAGGTTTGCTTTGTAGGGTGTTTTGTATTTTGTATGCACCTCACTAAAGAATTTTGGTAACAACCCATCTTTCCCCATAGAATAGAAAACTCGTGATTGCCCTAGTAACATCACTAGTATTACTGATGAGAAACCTGCCAAAATAGCTACAGTTACAAAATTGGCTAACCATTTATATCCAATCATATATTTCCCGATGGCAAAAGCAACGGATGCTTCTTTTCCTCCTGTTCTAAAATCATCAACTGTTGCAATTCCCGTTAAAACGTGTGCAAAAAGAATATATAAAACAGTACAAATAGCTAATGATCCTAAAATACCAATTGGCATATCACGCTTTGGATTTTTTGTTTCTTGAGCTGCTGTGCTTACGGCATCAAACCCAATGAAGGCAAAGAAAACTGTTCCTGCCGCTCCAAGAATTCCCATAATCCCGCCATAACTATGATCGACTCCTTGATCATCGGTAAATGTTGAAGGTGCTGGAATATAAGGTGTATGATTAGCAGGATTGATAAAGTGCCATCCAAAAATGATTATCATGACTACAATAGCCACTTTGGCAACTACAATAATTCCGTTTACAAATGCAGATTCTTGCGTTCCTTTAATTAAAAGTAAACTGATAACCGCAACTATAAAAAATGCTGGCAAATTAATAATTCCACTAACACCATCAGTTGAATGCTGAAATGGAGAGTGACACCATTCATAAGGAATTGGGCTCACATGAAGCACATTGACCAGCAGATTATTGAGGTATTCACTCCAAGCAATTCCAACGGTTGCAGCTCCAACGGCATATTCTAAAATCAAATCCCAACCAATTATCCATGCTAATAATTCGCCCATAGTGGCGTAAGTATACGTATAGGCACTTCCAGAAATTGGAATAGAAGAAGACAATTCGGCATAACATAATCCTGCCAAAGCGCAACCTATTGCTGCTACAATAAACCCTATTGTAACTGATGGTCCAGCGTTTTGAGCGGCAGCTGTTGCAGTTCTAACAAAAAGCCCCGCTCCAATAATAGCTCCAATTCCTAAAGCTATAAGTGACCAGGCAGTCAATGTTCTTTTTAATCCTTTTTCTGTTTCTGATGCTTCTGCTAATAGAAGTGCCAGTGGTTTTCTTTTCCAAATTGACATATTATGGTTTTTTAGTTAAAAGTTTAATAGATTCAAATATAGTTTTTTCTGTTTAATTATGATAAAAAAGTAACAGCTTTGGATTTAGAACCAAAACCCAACACTGAAATAAGTATATCCTTTTCTTAATTCGGGTGACCATGAATATTTGACTTCTATGGGGCCAATTCTTGACTCTAAACCATAGCCAATGGCATAACCTGAATATTTTGGTTTGGTCAGCCAATCCCCATTGCTAAACAAATTATCTTCTGCATTAGCATAGTTAGCTGCAAAATTGATGTGGTTTTTTTTGTAAATTTCATAATCTAGCGTGAAACATGATTTAATATAACTATCGGCAGCAATACTCAAAAAGTCATAGCCATAAAAGTGTTTGAAATTATTAATGGTACTAAAACCATAGCCCCCAAGCACAAAATCGAAAAAATGAACGCTTTGTTTTCCAAAGTTAAATCCAGCATCTGTCTGAATTTTTAAAGTTATTTTTTTATTAAAAGATTTAACAATTCCTATTTCACCTTTAGCAATTGAATACCGATGGAATTCTTTGGTATAATCAGAAGAAAATAGATAGGATTGAATATCTCCCGAAAAAAACCATCCTTTTTTAGGGAACAGTTTATTATCGAAAGAGTCGTATTTCATGTAGCCAAACACACTTGCGTAGGTGCTTTTTTCAAAAGTTTGATTTATATTATCTAAGTTTTTTGATTCTATTTTCAAATATTTATGTTCAATTCCTGCTCCAATTACAAATTTTTGAATAAAAACGGTTTGTAAATATGCTTGATTTGTTATATCTGAAAAATCTATATTAATACTATTTAAGCCAAGTTGGGTTAGCAATACTCCGTTTCTAAAATCGGTAGTTAGGTTTCTATTAAATGAATTATACCTCGATTTTATTCCAAAACTCCAATAAAAACCATTATCTATATAATAATCTAAAGCATATCGGATGTTGTCACCAAGACCAACATCAAAGGAAGCTACATCATTCTTGAAGAGCGAATTTTTATGCGTGATATTAACCAAAATAGCACTTTTATATAAGCCATCATAATGAAGTCCGAATTTTAGAAAAGTCTTTGTTGGGTTTTCGGTTAAACTTAATTTTAGTTCGTCGTCGCCTTCTTTTTCTTCAATAGTGTAACTGATTCTGCTAAAATTTTGAGTCGCATTTATGTTGTTAATCCCTTTTTTTAAATCTTCATAATTTATTTTGGTGTCGCTTCTAAAGTGTAATTTTCCCACCACATAAGCTCTGGTATAGTTCTCTAAGTCGTTTATGGTAACGGTATTTATTTGAAGAAAATCTTTTTTAACTTTCAAATTATTAACGTGATAAACTTCTGTTGTATCTGCAAGTTTTTTTAGTTGTTCTAGTATTCTTAGCGCGGCTTCTTCGCCTTTCTTAACAATTTCTCTTCCTTCGTTAAAAGAAATTACACCAAAATCTGAAACATCGGGTTTGATATAAACATCGGTTTTTTTAATCTTTTCTTTCATGGATTTTATCATCTCCAAATTGGTAATTTGAACTAGAATTCGAGTGGCGTCTTTCAACAAATTTCTATCTTTTAAATCGTCCTGAACATCCACACCAATAATAATATCCGCTCCCATTTTTCGAACTTCTTCAACGGGATAATTATTGGCAACGCCACCATCTATCAAAAGTTTTCCATCTATTTCTACAGGTGAAAACAATGACGGAAAAGCAGAGCTTGCCAACATGGCTTGCGCCAAATAACCACTACGCAAAATAACTGGCTCTCCTTTTTCAATATCCGTAGCTACGCACAAGAAGGGAATGGGAAGCTTATTAAAATCGATAATGTGTCTAACATTGTGCGTGAGTTTTGAAAGCAAAATGTAGTTATACATTCCTTTAGAAAGTGCTATTGGAATCCCTATTTTTAGTTTATGGAACGGAAGTGTTAAGGCATACATTTCATCGTTGTGCTTTTCATAAAAACTCTTAGAAGTACGAGGAATATAATCTTGAAGGAGTTCGTCAAAATCGGTGTTATAAAAAATGGAATCTATTTGGGTAGCGTTGTATCCTGAGGCATACAAACCGCCAACGACTGCGCCCATGCTTGTCCCGCCAATGAAATCTATCTTTACACCTGCTTTTTCTAATCCTTTTAAAACACCAATATGCGCAAATCCTTTAGCGCCACCACCACTAAGCACCAAACCAATTTTTGGTCTTGTTTTTTTAATAGTGTCCTGCGCAACAACAGACTGAAGGAAAAGAATACCAATAAGAACAAGTATTGTTTTTTTCATAAAACAGGTTAAGGTTTACTTATGTTGTAAAATTCGGAAATTTTTTTGGCTTTTGATGCTCCGACTTGTTCAGAAATTTCATTTTCGGTGGCTAATTTTAATCTTTTAACACTTTTGAAATGTTTTAGCAAGGTCAGCATTGTCTTTTCGCCAATGCCAGGAATGGTTTCAACTGACGAATTGAGCGCAGCTTTGCTACGTTTGTCTCGATGATGGGTGATGCCAAAACGGTGGGCTTCGTTGCGCAGCTGTTGAATAATTTTTAACGTTTCCGATTTTTTATCCAAATACAATGGCACCGAATCGCCGGGATAAAACAGTTCTTCCAATCGTTTTGCTATGCCGATTATAGCAATTTTTCCGCGCAAACCTAAGTCGTCAATGCTTTTCAATGCCGATGATAATTGTCCTTTGCCTCCATCAATTATTATGAGTTGTGGTAAGGGTTGGTTTTCGTCCAAAAGCCGCTTGTATCTTCGGTAAACCACTTCTTCCATCGAGGCAAAATCGTCTGGGCCTACAACGGTTTTGATGTTAAAATGGCGGTAGTCTTTTTTGCTAGGTTTGCCATCTTTAAAAACCACACAAGCCGATACAGGATTGGTACCTTGAATGTTCGAATTGTCAAAACATTCGATGTGTCGTGGCTCTATCGAAAGCCGCAAATCTTTTTGCATCTGCGCCATAATGCGGTTTGTATGGCGTTCTGGATCTACAATTTGAATTTGTTTCAACTGTTCTAGCCGCTGATACTTGGCGTTTCTTTCTGAAAGATCTAGAATTTGTTTTTTATCGCCAAGTTGTGGAACGGTTACTTTTATGTTGGTGCCAAAATCTAAAGGAAAAGGCAGTATAATTTCTTTTGATGTTAAACTAAAACGTTCTCTAAGTTCAACCACGGCAAGCTCTAGCAACTCTTCATTGGTTTCGTCAAGTTTTTTTTTGAGCTCTAAAGTAAACGAACGGATGATAGCGCCATGGGCAATCTGCAAGAAGTTGACATACGCCATCGCTTCATCGGAAATTATGGAGAAAACATCGATATTCGAAATTTTTGGGTTTAAAATCGTGGAGCGTGACTGATAATTTTCGAGTACGTTGATTTTTTCTTTTATTTTTTGAGCGGCTTCAAACTTCATTTCAGAAGCCAAATCATGCATCAGTTTTTTGAAATCGCGCATGCTATCTTTGAAGTTTCCTTTCAGAATTTCGCGAATGGCATCAACTTGTTTTTGGTAATTTTCCAGTGGTTCCAATCCCTCGCATGGGCCTTTGCAGTTGCCAATATGGTATTCGAGACACACTTTATATTTATGAAATTTAATGTTGCTTTCGCTCAAATCGTAATTGCAGGTCCGCAGCGGATACAGCTCTTTGATTAAATCCAGAATGGTGTTTACGGTTTTAAAATTAGTGTATGGACCAAAGTATTCCGAGCCGTCTTTTATCATCCGTCGGGTGGAGAATATTCTGGAAAACGGTTCTTTTTTGATGCAAATCCACGGATACGTTTTATCATCGCGCAGCAACACATTGTAGCGTGGTTGGAGTTTTTTTATCAAATTGTTTTCCAGCAAAAGCGCATCTTGTTCAGACGAAACCACGATGTGCTTGATGGTAACAATTTTCTTTAC
>JAYVNT010000492.1:0-3071 GCA_043758285.1 Flavobacterium sp. | reverse complement strand
GGCATCAACTGTTTGCTTACAGCTAAAGTCAAAGGATGCAATCTTGTTCCAGAACCACCAGCTAAAATAATTCCTTTCATAATTTAGCTTTTTAATTTTGCCATTTGATTTTTGTAATACGATTTAAAATATCCAACTAATATGAATAAGAAAATAAATAACAATGGCAACACTAACTTCATTTTTCCATTAGTTGATTTATTGTTCCTAATGTTCAATGTAATGCTGTTGTCTTTGACTATTTTATCTAAGTTTAACAAATCTAATCTTCTAGCTGCTAGGTCATAAATCAATTCATTTTTGGTTTTTAACACATCCGCTAGTGGCGAGTTTTCGTTATAATACACCATTTTTTCACTTTTTTGAGAACCATTTGTTGTACTAGAAAAAGAGTTTAGAATAGTATTTATTTGTGAAATAATCGAATCGTTTTCGGCAATTTTAATTTTAATATTTTCTAAATATTGTTTTTGAATCACTTTGTAATAATCAGAATTATTCAAAAAGGTTAAAATTGGATTTACCGTTTTCTCATTATATGTTTCGCCTTGCGTTGTGAAAGAAATTTGATGATAGGGATAATTTTTGCTTGTAATTGACTCGTTGACAATTTTTTTAATGTCGCCGTCTTCAGCCATTAATTTTAATAATTCAAAATTATTATCTTTGTCTTTATTTTCAATAAACTTATATACATCCACTATTGGTTTAATCTCTATTTTTTTGATTTTTTTGATGTCTTTTATCCCAATAACATTTTTTAAAAACACCGTATCATTATTTTCAATCTTTGACTGTATCAAATCAATCTTTGCATACAAATAGTCAGTAGACCCAAAGTTTGGACAAACAATAATCTGATTATCATATATTTTCGTGGTTTTATCTAGATATAATCCAATTCCAACTCCAAGCACAAATAATATTCCAACCCAGAAAATATTTCTTTTGAAAAATAAAAATCCTCTAAAAATGGAAGTAGAAATATTTTCAAAAAAATTGCCTATTTTCTTTGAAATTTGTGACAAATCAATTTCTTGGTTATCGTTATTTTGAAGTGTTGCGCTCATAAAAAAAATATTTATTTTATGTTAAAAATTTGTTCTAATATTTTAATAGTAATCAAATAGGTGGGTTTCACTCCAGTTGTACCTAAACCGCCAGATGCGAGTGTGCTTCCAGTTTCTAATGGATTATCTGATGCGTAATAAGCATATCTAACTTTCACGTTTTCTGGAATGCTCTTTCTGATTTTTGATGCCGATTGGATTGCTTTTTGATAATAAGCACCTTCCATTTCAAGCCCAATAACTTCCCATGTTGACTCGTGGAAAAACTTTAGCAAATCTCTGTTTTGTAATGATGTTCCTAAAACAGTAACCATTGGTCCTGAACAAACAGGAATTCCGTTTCCTTCAAACATTGCTGCAGTTAATTCATTTTCAAACGGATAATTATCTGCTGTTCCTTCATTTATATGAGCGGATGGAATCATTATGTCGCCTTTTCCGCCTTCAAGAATTCCAGCTTTTCCCATTATCGAAACAGACTCAACATCCATAAAAGTTCTGTTTTTACCTTCTTTGTATGGTTTTAATAGTTCGTCTATGGTTTCAAAAGCTTGTTCGCCAAATGCATAATCCATCACGATAAGTACCGGTGCTTCTTTACCAACAACTGCTTTTGGAAAACTAGATCTTGCCCAATCAATTTTGGCAGTATCAAAAATCTGAACGTCAATATTGGTTCCTGAAGCATCATCTGGAAGCGAAATCATTCCTTGTTTCCGCGCTACATCTTCCACTTTATTTCGAAGTTCATTTGCGCCAGACTTGCTTAATTCTTCATAGATAAAGAAATCTGATTTGTCTTTAAATTTGGTTTGCAAAACAGTCGTTGCAAAAATTGAATTCATGACACTGTGCATATTCGCACTAATGATATGGATTGGTCTTTCCAGAAGATTATTGGCTTTCAACGTTTCTTTGATATTGTTTGCCCATATTTCTCCATGAATGTGATGTCCTAATCGTTCTCTCAAAATAGGACTAAAAGTAATAGTTCTTTTATTGTTATTGATAACTTCATCAATGGCCAATTTTCCCAACCAATAAATTACATGCAAAAAGCGATCTGGTTTTTCTTTAGTGGCAAAATCGTCATAAATGTCTAATACTTCAGAAAAACTTCTGCCTAAAACATTGGCAGCATGCGAAATGGCAATTTCCTTTTCTTTGAGCGTCATTTTTTTGTTTTGCGAAACGGCTTCTTCTAGTTTTTCCCAATCGCGAGTAACCTCAACTTCAATGTCATCCAATAAAACTCTATCTTTTATTTTATGTGATTCGATAAAAATAAAAGTCAAATGCGTCAAAATGTCATAAATGTCTGAACGACCACGTGTGATTTCCACATTCATTTGTTCGTCATCAATTCGGTAGCAATTTCTTCTTCTTTTTGGAGGAACAATCGGTTGAAAATGTGATTTTGAATACCCTTCGTCTGAAGTTAAGTTGATAAAACGGCATTCTTCAATGCCTACAGGAAGTCTTTCAATCACATAAAGTAAACCACTTAGTTCTACTTTTTCCTCTGCAATACTTCCATAAATTTCTGGTCTAAGTGAAAGCAGTGCTTCTCTCAAAGTTTCACCCGAAACACCCATTGGTTTATAGAAACCCCTGTTGAATAAATGCCTCATGGTAATGTACAATCGTTCGATAGCTGCCGACGATTCTTGCGCTCTTGAGCGCGAAATGTTTTTAATTTCTTTCATTAAATTTGTTTTCTAACCTGCAAATATAGTTTTTTATAGTTTAATTGGTTAAAATTAGGTTTATCGCTGGTTCATATACCGACATTTTCTCGGATTGATTAGCAATGTCTTGTTTGGTTTGTTTATGCCATTTTCCTCCTGAAAAAGTGTAGATAAATTCTCTTTCAACAAAATTATACAGCACAAAAGGGAAATACGTTTTTTGGATAGTTGTCTTTTTGGTATTCAAATCGACTACTTCTTTTTCAAGTTTGTTTTTTTCGATTATCAATTTTTCAAAGCCAACAAAAATTCC
>JAYVNT010000491.1:0-9535 GCA_043758285.1 Flavobacterium sp. | reverse complement strand
AGCTAAATGGTATGCGAAAGCAACAGAAACAACCCAGGATGCTGAAACCTATTACCGTTATGCACAGATGTTGAAAGCCAATGGAAAGTATGAAGAAGCTAACAAACAAATGAAAAAATTTGCAGCAGCAGCTCCTACTGACTCTCGTGCTAAAGCATTCATGGAAAACCCAAACTACATCCCAAGATTATTAGATAAAACAAAATTATTTAATATAAATCCGTCGGATATCAGTAGCGATAAATCTGACTTTGGAGCGGTACTTTATGACAACACGGTTTACTTTACAAGTGCTAGAAACGGGTTAAGAAAAAGCTATGGCTGGACTGACGAGCCGTTTTTAGATATCTACAGAGCAGATTATGGTAGTGATGGAAAGGTTTCTAATGCTACTACGGTAAGCTCATTAAATTCTAAATATCACGATGGCCCCTTAACAATAAGCTCAGACGGGAACACTGTTTATTTTTCAAGTGATAGTTTTAGAGAAAAGAAATTTAAAAGAGATAGAGTTAATAAACTTAAATTAGGTAGAAATAGTCTGTTCAAAGCAACTAAAAATGGCGATTCATGGGGGAATATTGAAATGCTGCCTTTTAATAGCGGCGATTTTTCAACCAGTAATCCAAGTTTGAGCCGCGACGGAAAAACGCTTTACTTCTCTTCGGACAGAACGGGAAGTCTAGGTGGCGTTGATATTTGGAAAGTGGCTGTAAATAACGATGGAACATATGGCGAACCACAAAACTTAGGAAACAAAGTAAATACTGAAGGCAATGAAAGTTTCCCTTTTATGGCTGATGATAACAAAACATTGTATTTCGCTTCAAGCGGAAAACAAGGTTTGGGCGGATTGGACGTATTCAAAATTGATTTATCAGATGGTGGCGATGCCTCTAACTTAGGCACACCAGTAAACTCTGAAAAAGATGATTTTGCCTTTACTTTTAACGGAGTGAAAGGTGCCGGATTTTTATCAAGCAACCGTAATGGAAATGACGATATATTCGCCGTAAGCCCAATATGTGGAGTAAATGTACAAATTGTTGTTACGGATGCTAAAACAGGTGCTATTTTATCTAATGCAAGCGTTTCAATACTTGATGACAAGAAAAATGTTATCGCTACTGAAATGTCAAATGATAAAGGGGAGATAAACTATAGAGTTGAATGCGACAAACCGTTCGTAGTGCAAGCTTCAAAAGACGGTTATGAAGGCAATACGTTTGCAGTTAGTAAAAGCAAAGGACCAATAGCTAAAGTGGACGCAGCCCTTCAACCTATTGAAAATATTATAACGGATACCGAAGTTGTGCTGAAACCGATTTATTTTGAATTCGATAAGAGCAATGTCACACAAGAAGCTGCATTTGAGTTAGACAAAATAGTTCAGGTTATGAAAACCAATACTAAAATGGTTATTCTGGCTAAATCGCATACGGATAATAGAGGAAGCGACCAGTACAACTTATTGTTATCAGACAGAAGAGCAAAATCTACCGTACAATATGTCATTTCAAAAGGAATTGATGCCAGCAGAATTTCTGGAAAAGGAATGGGAGAATTAGAACCTAAAGTAGCTTGTGGCACAACTTGTACCGAAGAACAACATGCTCAAAACCGTCGTTCAGAATTCTTGATTGTGAAATAGTTTTACACGTTTGAAATATCAAAAACCGTCTTGTTGTCATAACAAGACGGTTTTTTGTTTTTATCGAGCTGAAAGACCTTATATGCTGACCAATATGCCCCCTTAAAGTACTTTAAGACTCTAAATGGTTTTTAATATGCTCCCTTACAGTACTGTAGGACCCCCCATATTGCTTAGCAACTATTGCCAATCAGGTGCAAAAAGCAGAAGTTGCGGTGTTTTTTAGTTTTTAATAAGAAAAAAGAACATATATAATCGTTAAATGAGGACTTAAAATTATTAGAGCAACTTTAAACAGCCAAACTCGATAAAATGAAGTTGGGAGTTGGGAGTAACGGAGATGGGGCGGACTTATTTCCTATTTTGACTTGGTTGTTCTTGAATTTTTAATAAGGGTGGTAAAACCATCATTTCTTTAAACATTATTCAAAAAAGAAGCAACATCTAATCAATTCTTGATTAATCAATTGTTAAAGTCGGCAAATCTTTTGTAATTATGTAATGGGTTGAAGTATCTTTGACTCATCAAAAAAACGAAGGGTGGTTCCTTCACATTTTTGGATAAATTTTCATAATTTATAGTTTTTGGGTTGGTTAATAGCATAAAAACTCGGTCATTAATTTGACTGGGTTTTTTTGTTTTAATACATTTGGAACGGATATTGCATTACTCGTTTTAAACAAGTGAAAACATGAAAAAATATTTCCTCCTATTGTTAGTTTTTATAACAGTTAGTTTCGATTCTCAAAAGCCCGATGCCTACGACTCTGGCGAATGGTTTAAGTTCAGAATACATTATGGGTTTATTAATGCGGGCTTTGCTACTCTAGAAATTAAAGAAGCTGTTCGAGAAAACAAAAAAGTGTATCATGCTATCGGGAATGGGTATACTGTAGGGATGTCACGTTTGTTTTTTAAAGCAGATGATACCTATGAGAGTTATTTTGATAAAGTTACTAATAAACCGTATCAATATGTTAGAAAGATAGATGAAGGTGGTTATACGAAAGATCAAGAAGGGTTCTTCAATCAAGCTAGCAATAAAGTTCTAGTAAAAGATTATAAAAACAAAATCGAAAAAACACTTTCGGTTACAGAGAATGTGCAAGACATCATTTCTACCTTTTATTTCTTAAGAAATCATCCAAATATTGATAAATTAAAAGTGGGAGAATCTATTGTGGTAGATATGTTTTTTGATGATGAGGTATTTAAGTTCAAGCTAAAATTTCTGGGAAAAGAAGATATTGAGACTAAATTTGGAACCGTTCCAACGATGATTTTTAGACCAATAGTACAATCGGGAAGGGTGTTTAAAGAAGAAGAAAGTTTAACGGTATGGATATCTGACGATGACAATAAAATTCCGGTTCGTATAAAAGCCAGCTTGGCGGTAGGTTCTATAAAAGCGGATCTAGATGGATTCAAAGGGCTTAAAAATCCATTTATGGTTAAATTAGATGATTAATGAATAACAAAACAACGACAGACCAAATTTTAGACGCTCTAGAACAAAAGTTTGAAGCCATCAATCAAAAAACCGAAACCCATCTGGAAGGGTTGCTTTGGTCAAAACCAATAACCTATTGGGATTATATCCAAACCGATGCGTTACTGAATTTGCAAACGCAAAGAACGGTTCTTCCTGACGAAATGGTTTTTATTATGTACCATCAGGTAAACGAATTGTTGTTTAAAATGATACTTTGGGAAATCAATCAGCTGTGTCATACCGATAATCCAACTACTGATTTCTTTACCGAAAAATTGAGACGAATAAGCCGCTATTTTGATATGTTGACCACCTCGTTTGACATCATGGGCGATGGAATGGAGGTAGAACAATACATGAAATTCAGAAATACACTAACCCCAGCCAGCGGATTTCAGAGTGCACAATATCGTTTTATAGAATTCTCCTCCACCGATTTGATTAACTTAATTGATTACCGATATAGAGCAAACATTGATAGAGATACACCCTATTCTCATGCTTTCGAACATCTGTATTGGCAAGCCGCAGGCAAAGATTATCAAACCGGCGAAAAGTCATTTTTAATTTTAGAATTCGAACGAAAATACCGTGCCGAATTTCTTCGCTATATGGAAGAATACAACACGATTAATATTTGGCAAAAGTTCAAACAACTGCCAGAAGAAGATCAAAAAAACAGCGCGTTAGTCAAAGCCATGCGCCATTATGATTATACCATAAATATTACTTGGGTAATGGGGCATTTAAATGCTGCCAAAAAATTTATTGATAGCGGAAAGGGCTCAGGCGAAGCCACTGGAGGAAGCGATTGGAAGAAATATATGCACCCAAAATACCAACGAAGAATATTTTTCCCTGCACTGTGGAGTGAAGATGAATTGAAAAATTGGGGAGAAGGAGTATAGGTTTATGAAGTCAACTATCATTCAAAAAGCAGTATTCTTTATCCTTATTACCGCTTTCATTAGTTCCTGTAAAAAAATAAAAGAAGAAGAGATTATTGTACCCAAAGCCAGACCTCATTTGGTAGAATTTGGGTTCAATCTTAATGATTTTAATATCGTGAACGACACGATACAAGCGGGCGATACTTTTGGAAATTTGTTAGAAAAGCAAAACCTTAACGGCAGACAAGTCTATGATATTGTTGCGAAAATAAAAGACACATTTGACGTTAGAACCATAAGAAAAGGAAAGCCATTTATAATTCTTAGAAGCAAAGACAGAACCAATAAAATTCAAGTTTTTATATATCAACCAGACAAATTGAACTACTATTTGGTTGATTTTAGAGATACTGTACTGGCATATAAAAAGGTAAGACCATTAACTTTCAAAACCAGAACAATTGCTGGCACACTCAATGGTTCGCTCTCAGATGCTCTCGAAAATTTAAAAGTTGACCCTGCCTTAGCACCAAGAATAGCTAAAATATATGCTTGGTCAATTGACTTTTTTAAATTAAAAAAAGGAGATAAGTTTGGTTTGAAGTTTACTGAACGATACATAAACGATACCCTATATGATGGTGTTGATAGTTTGAAGGCAGCTTTTTTTGAATACAAAGGGAAGAAAGTCTATGCGTTTCCTTTTGCTCCTGATGCCAATTCCAAAAAACAAGATTACTATGATGAGGAGGGAAGAACATTGAAAAACTTTTTCCTAAAAGCGCCTTTGAAATTCGTAAACATTACATCTCATTTTACCAAAAATAGATTTCACCCCGTTCAATTAATTTGGAAAGCGCATAAAGGGACAGACTATGCAGCACCAACAGGAACACCCATTATGACAACGGCTGCAGGTGTTGTAGAGCAAGCAGGTTACACCACAGGAAATGGAAATTTTGTCAAAGTAAAACACGACAAAACATTTGCTACCCAATATTTACACATGTCCAAAATTTTAGTAAAACGAGGGCAAAGAGTTACGCAAGGACAAGTTATTGGGAAAGTGGGTAGCACAGGATTGGCCACCGGACCACACGTTTGCTATCGTTTTTGGAAAAACGGTGTGCAAGTTGACGCTTTGAAACTAAATTTGCCAACTTCCACTCCGATGGATTCTAGATACAAGCAGAAATATATGGAATACATGAGTCCTTTAAAACGAGAATTAGACAGCGTTGCAGCGGTAGCTAAAAAATAATTTGACAACTATAACGTTGGCGTAAACTTTACGTATTTATTTCTCAATCAATAAGTGTAAATTTGTTAATCAAAATATAAATAACAATGGCTTTACCAACTATAAATCTAACAACCACCAATGCTTGGAAAAAATTAAAAGAACATTATGTTGCTATGAAAACAGCTTCTATGCAAGAAATGTTTGCCAATGATACTAATAGAACCGAAAAATTTCACATTCAATGGAATGATTTCTTAGTAGATTATTCTAAAAATATAATTAACTCAGAAACACTAGTATTACTGCAAGATTTAGCCAAAGAAGTCCACTTGAAATCGGCTATTGAAAGTTATTTTTCAGGAGAAAATATCAATCAAACTGAAAATAGAGCCGTGCTTCATACTGCATTGCGTGCTCCTGAAGATGCCACAGTTTTAGTTGATGGAATAAATATAATGCCTGAAATATTTGAAGTAAAAGATAAAATTAGATATTTCACAAACGAAATTATTTCGGGAGAAAAAAATGGGTTTACAGGTAAACCATTTACCGATATTGTAAATATTGGAATTGGTGGCTCTGATCTCGGCCCAGCTATGGTTGTAGAAGCATTACAGTTTTATAAAAATCAGTTGAACGTTCATTTTGTTTCCAATGTGGATGGTGATCATGTGAATGAAATCATTAAAAAAATACATCCAGAAACCACACTTTTTGTGATTGTTTCAAAAACATTTACTACACAAGAAACCTTAACCAATTCAGAAACTATCAGAAGGTGGTTTTTGCAATCTGCATCACAAGAAGACGTTGCTAAACACTTTGTAGCGGTTTCAACCAATATTCAAAAAGTAACTGATTTTGGTATTGATTCAAACAATATTTTTCCAATGTGGGATTGGGTTGGCGGACGATTTTCACTCTGGAGTGCGGTTGGTTTATCCATCAGCTTAGCGGTTGGATTTGATAATTTTGACGATTTGTTAAAAGGTGCTAACGAAATGGATGACCATTTTAAAACAGCCCATTTCGAGGAAAACATTCCAGTTGTTTTAGCGTTGCTGAGCATTTGGTACAACAACTTTTTTGGAACCGAAAGCGAAGCGTTAATTCCATATACACAGTATTTACAGAAGCTTGCACCATACTTGCAACAAGGAATTATGGAAAGCAATGGTAAAAGCGTTGGGCGCGATGGGAAACCGGTAAATTATCAAACGGGAACGATTATTTGGGGCGAACCAGGAACAAATTCACAACACGCTTTTTTTCAATTAATTCATCAAGGGACAAAATTAATCCCGACAGATTTTATTGGATTTATTAAACCACTTTACGGAAACCATGACCATCATGACAAGTTGATGTCCAACTTTTTTGCCCAAACCGAAGCTCTGTTAAACGGTAAAACTGCAGCGCAAGTGACCGCCGAATTTGAAAAACAAAACACCACTGGTGAAAAAGCATCGTTCTTGCTTCCGTTCAAGGTTTTTTCAGGCAACAAGCCAACAAATACCTTTTTAATCGAAAAGCTTACGCCTAAAACATTGGGTTCTTTAATTGCGATGTACGAACATAAAATATTTGTGCAAGGAATTATCTGGAACATCTTTAGTTATGATCAATGGGGAGTTGAGTTAGGAAAACAATTGGCCAATTCAATTTTGGATGAAATACACGATTCTGAACTGAAACAGCACGATAGCTCTACAGAATTCCTGCTAAATCATTTCTTAAAAAACAAATAATTATCAAAAACGGCAACTTAGGTTGCCTTTTTTTTATGCTTTTTTTGTTATATTTGTTTTTCTAAAAATCAAATGATGTTTTATAATTTTATTCAAAAATCCCATTCGGGTTGGGCTTATTTAGCTTTGTTATTATTATTGGTTGCAGTTGTAAATGCTGTGATTGGTATGACTTCCAAAAAAGAATTTTTTGCTAAAGACAGAAAAATTGCTTTGTTTGCGTTGATTGTCTCACACATACAATTAGTTGTTGGGTTGATACTTTGGTTTGTTTCCCCATTAGGAAAAGATAGTTTCGGGAATATGAGTGATGCAACCGCAAGATTAACTTCATTAGAACATCCACTTATAAATATCATTGCGATTGTATTGATAACTATTGGTTGGTCAAAACATAAAAAAGCAGCAACGAATGAAGCAAAATTTAAATCAATTGCCCTGTTTTATGGAATTGGATTAGTGCTTATTTTAAGTAGAATTCCTTGGAGTTTGTGGTTTAAAAATTAACAATTATAGTTTTCAAAAGCTTTTTTTATATCAAATTACGCTTTTTGCAAGTCCGCATACGAGTTAAGAATAACTTATGAATAAAAAGATATTTACACTACTTTTTTTACTATTTGCTATTACATTTAGCTATGTTTCGGCTGAAAATAGGCACAAACAAAAAGGTAAAAAGAAGGATAAATCAGCCAAAGTTTCTCATAAAAAAGAACACGAAAAATCAGTTACGTCATTTAAAATAGACACTTTAAAAGTAAAAATAAGAAACCTTATTACTGAAATAGATTCAGTAAACAACGATAAAACTTTAGTATTAGAACTTTACAAAAAAGATGCGCACGCCTCATACTACGCTAATAAATTCAGTGGAAGAAGAACCGCTAGCGGAAAAAATTTCGATAATAATAAATACACCGCAGCGCACAAAAAGTTACCTTTTGGTACGCTAGTAAAGGTAACCAACGAAGTCAATGGGAAGTCAGTAATTGTAGAAATTACAGATCGAGGACCGTTTTCAAAAGTGCGAGAAATTGATTTAAGCAAAAGAGCATTTATGGATATTGTGGATAACAAAAACTCCGGTGTGATTATTGTGAAACTCGAAGTTGTAGAATAATTTTCACCAAGTTGTAAAAGGATTGTTGCTCAAATACGCATTATAATATTGTTCATCGTTAGTTACTTCTTGACCTAACCATGCTGGCTTTTCGAATAACTCATCTTCCGATTGCAATTCGATTTCCGCCATAATCAATCCTTCATTTTCTCCGGAAAAAATGTCAACTTCATAGATATGATTTCCCACTTTTATTTCGTGCCGAATTTTGTCGATAGTTCCTTTTTTGCAAATAAACAATAACATTTCAGCATCTAATAAGCTAATTTCTCTTTCCCATTCAAGTCGTGTTGTTCCACTATGATTTCCTTTTCCTTTGATGGTAATAAATCCTTTGTCACCTTTTATTCTAATCCGAACGGTTCTCTCGGGATTGGAACTAATATAGGATTGAACAATCCTTTTCTTAGAAAAAGTATCATGTATAAAATCATTCGAAAGCACTAAAAATTTACGTTCTATTTCTATCATTTCTAATAAATAAGTAGCTAAAGATATTATAAATTTGTGATATGGATGAAGCAATTTCTTATCGAAAAATAATTCATATCGACATGGATGCTTTCTATGCTTCTGTCGAACAACTGGACAATCCAGAATTAAAAGGAAAACCATTGGCTGTCGGCGGTAGCGAAACCCGAGGCGTAGTGTCAGCGGCAAGTTATGAAGCCCGAAAGTTTGGTGTAAGAAGTGCCATGAGTGGTGTTCAGGCCAAAAGAAATTGTCCCGATTTGATTTTTGTCCGGCCAAGATTTGAGCGTTATAAAGAAATTTCAAAAAAAATCAGAGCCATTTTCCATGATTACACTGATTTGGTTGAACCATTGTCTCTTGACGAAGCATATCTTGATGTTACCCAAAACAAAAAAGGAAATTCTAGTGCTTCATTAATTGCACAAGAAATCAGAAAACGAATATTTGATGAGGTCGGAATTACAGCTTCTGCTGGAATTTCGGTGAATAAATTTGTTGCCAAAGTAGCGAGTGATTATAATAAACCTAACGGACAAAAAACAGTAAATCCAGAAGAAGTGGAAACTTTTTTAGAAAATCTTGACATTAAAAAATTCTATGGTATTGGAAAAGTGACCACAGATAGAATGTATCATCTTGGTATTTTTACTGGGAATGATTTGAAATCAAAATCAAAAGAATTTCTGGAGGAACATTTCAGTAAAAGTGGGTTGCATTTTTATAACATTGTTCGCGGCATTCATAATAGCGAAATAAAACCTAATCGAATTACAAAATCAGTCGCGGCGGAACATACATTTAATGAAAACCTGACTTCTGAAATATTTATGATAGAACGGCTAGACAGGATTGCTTCAGAATTGGAAAAACGATTAAAGAAATATAAAATTTCGGGAAAAACGGTCACCCTAAAAAT
>JAYVNT010000490.1:0-3073 GCA_043758285.1 Flavobacterium sp. | reverse complement strand
TGTAGGAATATAAATCGCCAATTAGAACTATGCCATTTGACTTAAAACTCTTGCAATTTCAAGACAAATTTTTTCTTAGTCGGCTTTAGGTTCAATGTTATGTATGCAAAGCAATGAAGGCGCTACATCGAATGAATTGTCTGCAAAAATTAAACTACTTGCATCTTCGTTTTGTCGAAGGGTCAACAAATTGAATGTAGCCGTTTTTTTGACCGCAATCACGGCAGTAATATTTTGTCATAGTTATATGTTTGTGTATGTAAATATCAGAAAAGAGTCGAAAAAATTTATTCCTGAGGAAATTTCTAAATAAAATGACAGTTAACATTTAAAACTACACTATTCTCACAACATAAAAACTGATTATCAATATCTAATTTCTGCTCGTTTCTGGATTGTTGATACAAAAAAGGGAAGTGCTATGGAAGAAATTTATAAGCAAATTAAATAGTTTAAAAACTGGATACGAATAACTCATCATCATTGTTCAAGTGAAAATTTATTTGCTTACAAAACTCAATATGAATACAGATTCAACAGAAGAAAAAGTTTGTTCAATGATATAATAGTAAGAATGATTAAATAAATTTTACATCCTTACTATTATCTAAAAACGATTTTCTTTTAAAATGACTAATCCCAATATTTGAAATAACTTAAATAAATCTTATTATATGTATTATGAAATTTTCTATTTAAACAAATTTTGAATTTAAAATTTCTAGGATATCTTCCATTAAAATGTTCGAACTCATTCTTGGCGAGACCACAAAGACCCGCAGCTTTCGCTGCGGTCTTTTTATTTAAGACAACGTCAAACGCTTGCGTTTGTAAGTCGGCGAAAATGAAAAGACTAGGCAACCAAAGGTTGCCGTGGGGCTTTGAGTAAGTTCAATACGGTAGAAGACAGCCGAGCGAAGCGAAGGCTGGCAATCTTGGCGAGACCACCATATTATTCTCTGGAATAATAATTGTCTTAGGAAATAACAAAAGTCGGATTTTGGCGGCTTTTATTATGGACTTATCCACTTTTAAAAGATTTATGCAAAAATTAAGGGGTTATGGCACTTTTAATAAATAATAGACAAATTACAACTACATTCTAACCAGTTTTGGAAGGATATGAGTGAGTTTTATGATTCTTTAAGATAGATCTTATAATAAAACATAATTTGTATTTCGGCCACCTTCATCAGTTGGCAGTAAAATACCTTTTTCTACCAAATCTTTTAAATCACGAAGGGCAGAATCATTTGAGGTTTTGGCCATTTTTGCCCACTTCGAAGTTTGCAATTTTCCTTCAAAACCATCAAGGAGTTTGTTTAGCATAAACCTTTGCCTTTCATTAAATTTCGTGTGTTCATGTTGTTTCCAAAATGTTGCTTTACGTAATATTTTTAATGTAGTTACTTCAGTTGCTAGCATTGCATTTTTAAGACAATTTAAAAACCAATCGAGCCATTCAGTAATATCACCTGAACTATGTTGTACTTTCTGCAATATTTCGTAATATCTTTTACGTTCTGATAATATTTGGCTAGACATACTATAAAATCTCTCATCACTACCCTCTGCACGAGCAAGAAGCATATCTGTTATAGCTCGTCCAATTCTACCATTTCCATCATCAAAAGGGTGAATTATTATAAACCAAAAATGTGCTATTGCTGCTTTTAATACTAGGTCAAATGAATTGTCATTATTAAACCATTCTATAAATTTATCCATTTCCGCTTTTACGAATTTTGGATTTACGGCTTCATAGTGTACTTTTTCTTTACCCATTGCTCCAGAAACTATTTGCATTTCTCCTGTTCTGTATTGCCCAACTTCTATTTTGTAAAGTCCACTAAACCCTATAGGGAATAGTGCTGCATGCCAGCCAAACAAACGTTCTTCGGACAGAGGTAAATTATATCGTTGAGTAGCATCGAGCATCATTTCTACCACACCTTCAATATGTCGACTACTTGATACAAGACCTGCTGTGTTTATTCCTAAACGCCTCGCGATAGAAGATCGTACCTGATCATAGCTAAGCATTTCACCTTCTATTTCGGATGATTTTACTACGTCCAAGGTTAGTGTAGTTAGTGTGACTTCCTCTTTAGCTGAGAAGCCTAAAGCATTCATTTGTCCGATGATTTTACCTTGCATTAGCTTAACATCACCAAATACTGAGTTTATGGCTTTGTCTTGCCAAGTAAAGTTTGTCCATTTTTTATATTCATAGATGTATTTTATCATTATTTGAACTATTTATGCAGCAAATATATAAATTATTCGCCGCATATTTGCGGTAATTATGCTAATTTTTCACTGCATCACAGTTTTAGTAACGAAAAACCTCGTAAAATACTAGAAACAACAAAGTCGACCACTAAAGCCGACTTTGTTGTTTTCTGAGACCATTATTATTCTAGAGAATAACAGCGTAGACAAATTACAACTACATTCTAACCAGTTTTGGATGGATATGACAGAGTTTTATAATTCTTTAAATAAGACATTATAATAATACATAATTTGTATTTGGGCCACTTTGAGTTAAGATGATTATCTGTGAACTCGTTTATTAAAAAAAATATGCGATTAATAGGTGATTATTTTTGCATGAATTTTAAATTAAAATTTATTCAGGAGGATGGAGAATATAATTTTTCAACTTGAATTTGATACTATCAATAAAGTATTAAAGAGTAGAATAAAAAAGCAGCTAAATAATCATTAGCTGTTTTTTTATCTGCTGATGATTGCTGCAACGTCAGCCACACTTGCACAGTTCGTGTTGTATGCAGCTTTGTCTGCGGATTGATTACTTTAAAAGCTGCCAACTTTTTTAATTGTATTATCTATTTTTTGAAGCAAGTCTCCAGTTCTGTCAACAGCCCAACCGTGATAAATGTCTCGAATTAAAATTAGAGTTGTGTGTACTCGTTTTGGGTCTCTGGATGCTCTGTCAAAAATTACTTTAGCTACCTCGTCTTCCACTTTCATTATTCTTCCTTGGTCTTCATAAACTTTGGTCAACATTGCAATTGTTTTTCCATCCACTTTTGACATAACGTTGTTG